>PLXD01000062.1 GCA_003151295.1 Chitinophagaceae bacterium
GCTGATCTCTATAACCGGTGGCAAATGGACGACCTACAGGCATATGGCAGAAGATGCCGTTAATATCGCCATCAGGAAGGCGGCCCTGGAAGATAAGGAATGCATAACGGCCAGTCTGCCTATTCACGGCTCGATGGAAACGGAAAACTTTCTTGCACCGCTTTATTACTATGGCACGGATATTCCTTCCCTGCGCCTGTTGATAGAACAAGATCCCTCCCTGGGCGAGACCATCCACCGGGATCTGCCGTACCTTGGCGCTGAGATCGTGTGGGCCGCGGAAAACGAAATGTGCATAACGGTTGAAGACGCCCTCAGCAGGAGGACCCGGGCTTTGTTCCTGGATGCGCGGGCAGCGATGGAAGCCGCTCCGGGCGTAGCAAGCCTGCTGGCGAAGAGATTGAACAAAGATGCGTCCTGGGAAAAACAGCAGGTAGAGCAATTTTCAGCGATAGCAAGAAATTATTTACCGCAAACTATTTAATCAAGTAAAAATAAAAAACAGCATGAGTCCTTTCCCCGGTGAATTTATCGGCACAACCATCCTGATAGTATTAGGCGACGGGGTGGTAGCGAATGTCGTATTGAACAAGACCAAAGGGTACAATAGCAGCCCACTCGTGATCGCCATCGGCTGGGCCATGGCCGTCTTTGTCGGCGTATACTCTTCCGCGACCAGCAGCGGCGCCCATCTGAACCCTGCGGTCACTATTGCCTTTGCCTCCCTGGGTAAGATCTCCTGGGCCCTGGTGCCCGCTTACCTGGCCGGTCAGTTTTTAGGAGCCATGACCGGCGCCCTCCTCGTCTGGTTCGCCTATCGTCAGCATTTTGCGCATACCCCCGACAAAGACGCAAAGTTGGCCGTCTTTTGCACAGCGCCGGCAATCCGAAGCCCACTGAATAACCTGTTGACGGAGATCATCGCAACCTTCGTACTGATCATGGGAGTATTTTATATCGCTAAGCCCGCCAATAGCCTGGGTTCCCTCGACGCCCTTCCTGTCGGCTTATTGGTCCTGGGAATCGGCCTTTGCCTGGGAGGACCCACCGGTTTTGCGATCAATCCGGCCAGGGATCTGGGTCCCCGCATCATGCATTTCCTGCTACCGATCCCTCAGAAAAGGGACAGCGACTGGGGTTATGCCTGGATACCCGTGGCCGGTCCCATTATCGGCGCGCTTTTAGCAGCAGCGGCATACGGCCTTACCCCTGCTTTTATCAAGCTTTTTTAAAACCTAAATCTGTCTACTATGCCTTATATACCTTTAGCTGAAAATCTCCCCGGAATTACGGGTCTGCTTGAATACAGGATCGACACTGCCTTACCGATCAGGCAGCTCACACAACTTCTGCTTCGCGGCGAATCCACGCTCACCGAAGGAGAAAGGGAGTTGATCGCCACCGTGGTCTCGCACGGGAACGAATGCCGGTTCTGCACGGCAGCGCATACGGCGGCGGCCGATATCCTGCTCGGGGAAAAAGAGACGGCGGAGAAAGTAAAACACGATCCTGACCATGCTCCGGTAAGCAAAAAAATGAAGGCCCTCCTGGCCATAGCGAGGGCGGTGCAGGTAAACGGGAAGAATACCACCCCGGAAATGATAACGGAAGCACATTCAGCGGGCGCCACGGACCTGGAAATTCATGATACCGTCCTGATCGCTGCGCTATTCAGCTTATATAACCGGTATGTGGATGGGCTAGCCAGCGTGACGCCTACCGATCCTTCCTTCTACGACCGTCTGGGGTATATCCTGAAGGACCGCGGCTATATGCCCTCACCCGGAAGGTATTCGGGTCTTTCGAAATGAACGAAGGATTGTACTGATTGATTGCATTGTTATCCCTTCCATACGGATTTAGGATCCGATACTATTCAGGATGACTGCACACGCCCTTTCGATCTGTTCATCGGTGATCACCAGGGGCGGGGCGATGCGCATGCAATGAGGCGCGAAGAGGAACCAATCGGTGAGCACGCCCGCCGCAATGCAGGCGTCGATCACCCTTTTATTCGTTTCATAACTCTCGAACTCGACGGCGATCAATAATCCGTTGGTCCGGACCGCCAGGATGGCGGGATGCACCAGTAAGCGGCGGAACAGTTGCTCTTTTTCCCTGACCCCGTCGGTTAATCCTTCTTCGAGCAGCACCTCCAGGGAGGCCAGGCCGGCGGCACAGCAGACCGGATGACCGCCGAAAGTGGTAATATGCCCGAGTGCGGGTCCCTCCGTCAGTTCCCACATCAGGGAACGGTCTGCTATAAAGGCGCCCAGCGGCATACCCCCCCCAAGGGCCTTTCCCAGTAATAAGATATCGGGTACGATGCCGAATGCCTGGAAGCCCCAGAGGATACCGGTCCTGCCAAAACCAACCTGTATTTCATCCAATATCAGCAGGGCGCCCATCTCATCACATCTCTTACGCAAAGCCATCATCCATTCTTTATCCGGTGTGTATACGCCTCTTTCCGCCTGTATCGTTTCTGCGATCACGCAGGCCGTCCGCTCCGTGATCTGGTGCAGGGAAGCAACCGAATTATATTCCAGATGCAACACATCCGGAAGGAGCGGCCGAAAAGCATTCCGCCAGTATTCGTCGCCCATAATGCTCAGGGCTCCCTGCGTAGAACCATGATAGGATTGCTTAAAAGCAATGATCCCGGTACGGTTCTTTGCTTTTTTTGCCAGCTTCATGGCGCCTTCCGTGGCCTCCGCTCCCGAATTCGTGAAATAAACGCAATTGAGGGAAGGAGGTAATTGTCTGGCCAGTGCACTCGCATATTTTACCTGCGGGGATTGGATGAACTCCCCATATACCAGGACATGCAGGTATTGATCTACCTGTTGCCTGATGGCATCCACTACTCTTGGATGGCGATGACCGGTATTACATACACTGATCCCCCCGATCAGATCGATATATTCCTTACCCTGCCGGTCATACAAACAGGATGCTTCCGCACGTACAATTTCCAATCCCATCGGGGCGGCGGAAGTCTGGGCAAGATGCTTAAAGAACAATAACCTGGTGTCGGGGTTTCCCGTTGGATCAGATGACATAGAAATACAAAGGTCGTAAAGAATTAATAATGATATTTGCATATAAATAAAAAATGCTTTCCGAGGCAATTCGGAAGGTCCGGAGGTCTTTCTATGGCTATCATTCTTCCTGTTGAAGGCATATCTCCCCTATTCGGAGAACGCTGTTTCGTAGCTCCCAACGCCACCGTTCTGGGGGATGTAGTGCTTGGCAATGATTGCAGTGTCTGGTTCAATACCGTTATCCGCGGAGATGTGAACAGCATCCGCATCGGCAATAAGGTGAACATACAGGATGGAGCAGTGATCCACTGTACCTATCAGAAGACAAAGACCCTGATCGGCAATAACGTGTCCATCGGCCATAACGCCATCGTGCATGGCTGCACCGTCCACGATAATGTATTGATCGGTATGGGCGCAATCATCATGGACAATGCCGAGATCGGCAGTAACTCTATCATCGCGGCAGGCGCCGTGGTGTTGGAGGGAACCAAGATACAGGCCGGATCCATTTATGCCGGGGTGCCTGCCCAAAAGATAAAAGATATCCCGGAAGAACTTATCAGCGGCCAGATCGACCGGATCGCCAATAATTATACCCGCTATGCCGGTTGGTTTGAACATTGTAATACCCTGCCATCCGCCGCCGGACTCTCCAATGGGAAGGGTGCTTAATAAGTGCTTCACTAGTAAGTAATTGTATTATTTCAACGGTTCCCCAAAGGGCCAATGCATCCTCATGGTCAAAGGGGAAAATAGCCTCCGGTCAAGGCTTCGGGAGGACTGCCCGGGAAAGGGCCGGAGAATAAATACGCCCGCCGGTATTGCAAATACTGGATAATATTTGTAGGTTTAGAAGATCAATTAGTATCCCATGAAGACAGGCAAATCGATATATGCTCTCCTGTTGCTAGCGATGATCTCTACCGGGACCATTACCTGTTATCTTTATCATAATTTATTCGGACCTAAGTATGGATGTCCCAGCAACGGTAAGAACGTGGGAGCAGAAAGAATATTAAGTGGCGAGAAAGTGCCTAAAGCGGCGAAATTCAAGGCGTAGTGAGCCCTTCCAAATTACCGATCAGAGAATAAGTACCCTATTATAAAACTAAACCCCTACACTATGAGCCTCACCTTACGCACCGATTTCGGATGCACAGAAGCAGTCATAGACGATGATTGCGGCCTTAAGCGATTTTACGAAGTTGCAAATATCCTCTCCGACGACCTGGATATTAAATTCACACAAAAGACAGACGATTTCGATTCCCTGATGTGGGACTTTCTTTACAAGAATCACATCCTCACCCTGCATTATAACATTTATACGGGCATTTCGATCTATCCCCGCAAATTCAGGGAAGCGCCCAGGAAAGATAATGATGCCGTGGTGGAGGTTGCCAGGTTCCTGGAAAATAAGCTACTGATCAATACGGCAAAGCGATTCATGTCTTAAAGAAAGCAACAGGAAAAGAAGAGACGATTCGGAAAGAGGACATTTATCCTCTGAAGGAGGAATTCCGGATCAGGCTCAAAGGAATGTCTTTATTTTTCAGGTAAGCTGCTACATACTCGATCAGCAGGATCGCTGCAAGGATCCCTGCCATATTTTGTGACATGGAGGTATAGCAGCCTGTGATCGTGAGTAATTCGCCGAAAGAGTACAGATGCAGCATTCCCTCACCGGATATTTCAACATATTTATAGATGGCGCCGATAATGAGAGTCACCGCTATCAATATGATATGGGAAGGGATTTTCCGCAACCTGAACCTAATATTGCATATTACATACAGGCAGGAAGCGACGAAAAAGCTCATCCCTACATGCGCCGCAAAATGAAGGATCTTCTCATGGTCGGAAAGTGAATCTGGATAAATAAAGCCGAAAAATACAATGCCCCCTACCAGGGCAAGCCGGATCAATAGGTCGGGTAACTTCTTTTTGTATACTGTCGTTTGCACGATATCCTGTTTTATTGCTATAAAACGAATCTCATGCCAAATTTCCCAAACTGGGCATTATTGAAGCAAAAGCGTGGATAACGCTGTTAAAAAAAACTAAAAAACATTTTTCATTATAGAGTCCAAAATAGTGCGATAGCTGATATACCGGTCCATAGCGATCTGCTCATTGCGCACGGCCTCTTTTACTACGCAACCCGGCTCTTCCCCATGCAGGCAATTATTGAATTGACATTGCCCGGCAAGTACCCGCATTTCGGGGAAATACCCCGATAGCTCCTGTTTGGAAATATCTACGATGCCGAACTCCCGCATACCGGGCGTATCGATGACTTGTCCGCCTGTACGTTCGGAGTCCTGCCCTTTCACGCTAGTGGGCGGACACGCAATAGCCGGAAGATCGAACATCTCCGCAAAAGTAGTGGTATGAATTCCTTTCCCGCTCCAGCCACTTACGGCGTGGGTCTTCAATTGCAGTTCTGGAAATACCGCATTGATAAAAGAAGATTTTCCTACGCCGGAATGACCACTGAGCAGGCTGATCCTGCCCGTCAGAATTTCCCTGGCTTCCTCAACGCCGGTATGATCCTTTACACTCATCAGGATCACCCCATATCCAAGGGATCCATATATCGCCTTCCATTGCCCGAACCTGTCGAGCTCTTTTTGCCGGTAAAGGTCCGCTTTGTTGAAAATCAGGATGGCGGGTATATGATACGCTTCCGCAGTGACAAGGAAGCGGTCGATAAAACCCTGAGAGGTCCGGGGCTCTTTGAGGGTGCAGATCAACAGGGCCTGGTCGATATTGGCGGCTATAATATGATGCTGCATCTTATGGGACGGGGACTGCCTGTTGATATAATTTCTACGGTCATAGATCCGGTTTATAATGGCCGTATGCTCCATTTCATTTTCGACATCCATTTCCACCTCATCGCCCACGGCCAACGGGTTGGTGGAAGTGATCTCATCTATCTTGAAGACGCCCTTAATCCGGGCTTTCCATATCTCTCCGTCCGGCGTTTTTACGGTATACCAGCTTCCGGTCGATTTATAGACTTTTCCTAGCATGAGACACAAATTTACAGGATTATGCCGGACTCAGGGGAATTTGCGGAATAAGGTGAAGCGAAGAACCATCTCCAGCAGCAGGAAAGCTGCGGCAGCCAGGGCAAAGGGAAAGAAATGTTCATTATAACGTTTCAGGGCCGTGACCTCGACCTTTGATTTCTCCAATTGATCGATTTCCGTATAGATATTTTTCAGTCCTTCATTGTCCTTGGCCCGGTAATACTTACCGCCCGTCTCCTTTGCGATCTGGGTCAGCAGCNNTCGATATTTACTTTTTCACGCTCCATGACGATGCCCCCGGCTGTCCGCACCGGCATCGGAGCATATCCTTCCGTTCCCATACCGATGGTATATACCCTCACTCCCACCGATTTTGCAATCTCTTTGGCTGTATTTGGATCGATCAGTCCGCCGTTATTTTCCCCATCCGTCAGTAAAATGATGACCTTGCTTTTAGAGGGGGAAGAACGCAGGCGGTCGATGCCGGTGGCCAATCCCGAACCGATGGCCGTTCCGTCGTCCAGCAGCCCGCTCTGTACGGAGGACAATTGTGCTTTCAGGACCGCACGATCCGTCGTGAGANNCACCAGCCCGATACGATCGGCTGGACGATTGTCTATGAACTCGGCCGCCACGCTTTTAGCAGCTTCCATCCGGTTAGGGGTAAAATCCTGGGCCAGCATGCTTCCGCTTATGTCCAGACATAATACGATATCGATGCCTTCCCCGCTTATCAGTTGCTCATCATACCTGGTCTGCGGCCGTGCGAGTGCGATAATAAGACAGGACAGGGCCAGCAGCCTGAATATCCAGGTCGCATGACGGAAGCTATTTTTCCAGGATCTCACCGTTGCAAACGGGCTGACTGTCGTTACCATGAGGGTCCCCTGTGTTCGGTCCGCTTTCCTTAATTGCCAGAACGCCACGAAAGGNNCGATATTTTGTAGCCAGTCGTAGAGCACTTATTGTTGTATTGAATTTTGTTGTATAGAGTTCAGTAATTCAACGGATGATTGAATGATCCTGAAATTACGTTCATTATCCCGCTCATCCGGAAGGTATTTGGCAAATTTTACAGAATCGCTGATACGCAATGCGTCGGACAGTTGGGCGAACTGCTCGCCCGAAAGGGGCAGTCCTTTCAGTTGAACGATCAATTCTTCATTGGTCTTCACCAGGGTTTCTATGTTCAGTTTGCGCAATATGAACTTCCGCAGGATATCGTTCAGGCCGGTATAATACGCCTTGACCTGCCCGCTTTCGGGCAATCGTTGCTGCCGGAGCTCTTCCAGCCATTTGACAGCTTCCTCGTAGGGCGATAGTATTGGAGGAGGAGGCGCCGCCCGGCCTTTAAGGTTCTTCTTTTTACGCACCAGGTAAATGACCAAAGCCAGCGACAGCCCGGTGATGGCGGCTACGATCCAGGGTATCCATTTAGCATAAGGGTTCTCAACCTCTACTATATCCTTTATATCATGATAATCCAGGTTGGGGTCAAACTTTGAAAAGCCGATATCGACCTGCAGGGAATCGGTCAGGTATTGGGTATTGCCAATGACCAGCGGCAGGGGCGGGATGGACCAATGTGAGGAATCAAAGCTCGTCAGGCGCACCTTCTGCCGGTATACCATTCCTTCAGGTTTCGTCACCGAATCGATCACCCCCTTGTCTATCAACTCAAAATGGGATATACTATCCAGCGGATACCAGGAGAAGGCCGTTCCTGCAGGCACCGTAGCTTCCAGGGTCAGTTGCAGAGGCTGTCCGATCAGGATATGCTGGCGGTCTATACCGGCCCTCACGGATACGGGATTCTGGGCATGCGCCGATTGGGCCAGGAGGAGCAAAAATAATATCCCTGCTATATGTGGTTGATACTGTCTCATGTACTATACCGGTCTGCGCCGCCCGATGAAAAATTTCTGCAATATTTTAACATAGTCTTCGTCTGTGCGCACGTGCAGGAGATCGCAGCCGGCCTTCAGGAAAATATTTTTGCAATATTCGGTCTCTAAAAAGAAATGCCGCTGGTATTGATTGCGCACCATGTAATCACCGGTATCCACGCACCGGATGCTTCCTGTCTCAGCATCCTCCACATCTATCAGCCCTATATCGGGCAATTGCACATCCATTTTATCATATATCTTGATTCCCGTCATATCGTGTTTTTTTCCCGCCACTTTCAGGGCGTCTTCGAACTTGCCGTCCGCAAAATCACTGAGCAGGAAGGAGATGCTTCTTTGCTTAGCCGAGCGGTTGAAAAAACGGATGGCTTCGTTCAGATCTGTTCCCTTTCGCTTCGGCTCGGTAGTCAGTAATTCCCGAACGATATAGAGTACATGCTGTCTTCCTTTCTTGGGCGGAATATAGCGCTCTATCTTATCGCTGAAAAGGATGATGCCCACTTTATCATTGTTATTGATAGCGGAGAAGGCGAGCACTGCACAGATCTCCGTGATCAGGTCCTTTTTCCTGGCATAAACCGTCCCGAATAAGGAACTTGCGCTCACATCCACCAGCAAGATTACCGTCAGTTCCCGCTCCTCTTCAAACAACTTGCTGAAGGGGTGATTGAACCGTGCCGACACATTCCAATCAATGAACCGGGTATCATCGCCGGGGTAGTATTCGCGCACTTCCCGGAAACTCATGCCACGGCCCTTAAAAGCGCTGTGATACTCTCCCGTGAACAGGTGGCGGGTAAGCTTCTTGCTCTTAATTTCCAGTTCCCGGACTTTTCTCAATATTTCCGCGGTTGTCAGCATAGATTTTTCTTTAAGGCACCTGTATCGCTTTGAGGACCTCGTCGATCAATTGCTCCACATTGACATTTTCCGCCTCTGCCTCGTAGGTCAGTCCTAAACGGTGTCTCAACACATCCTTTGCAATGGTTCGCACATCCTCGGGGATCACATATCCCCGTTTATTGAGGAAGGCATTGGCCTTTGCTGCCAAAGCCAGGTTGATGCTAGCCCTGGGAGAACCGCCATAAGCGATCAGCGGCTTCAGTTTCTCAAGGCGGTATTTCTCGGGAGTCCGGGTAGCGAATACAATATCTAAAATATAATGCTCGACTTTTTCATCCATATACACCTGCCTGGTCAGGTCCCTGGCTTCGAGGATCTCCGGAACCGATACCACCTGCTCTACTTTCGGGGCTTGCATTCCCTGGACGTTCTGACGAATGATCAGTTGCTCCTCCTGCTTGGTAGGATAGTCTACGACCACTTTCATGATGAATCGATCCTGCTGGGCTTCCGGCAAGGG
>PLXD01000259.1 GCA_003151295.1 Chitinophagaceae bacterium
TCACATGTGTCGGAAGGATATCTTTCAGAGGGAATATTTTGTCCTTATTCCCGTGGATATGGAAGGTTACCGGGGGTTGCCATTCATTGCGCCAGTTAACGATCTGTTCGATGGCCCAGCGCAGATAGTCGGGATGGACATTCTTCCTGAATTCATTGCATAAAGCGATCTCCTCCGCCGATTCGGCCCCCAGAAAGGTGTTTTCCAGTAAACCCATCCATTCCACCGGCCTGGGAGGCATCAGTTTGTTTAGCTTGAGTTTGCCCGATAGCTTCATCCATTGCGGTAATTCCTGGTGCGATTTAACGCTTGAGACCAGGATCACTTTAGCGGTTGGAACGATCCTGGCTATTTCAATGGCCATCATGCCCCCGAAGGAGACTCCCATGATGACCGGGTTATTATAATGTATCTGATGGGCCATTCTGGCTGCGTAGCTTTCAATGGTCTCCTTGCTTTCCGGGATCAGCCACTGCATATAACGGAAGCAGGTATTGACCAGCGAGAGCCTGGAAAAGATCCTTTCATCCGCCCCTAAACCACTAATACAATATACTTGCTTCATACGTAACGGTCAATTGCATGTCTGCAACCTATTTCCTGGGTAATACATAACTTTGTACATCTTCCTTGCTGATCGTCTTTCCGGAGAGGATGATCAGGCGCTCCACGACATTCCGCAACTCGCGGATATTCCCGGTCCAGTTATGTTGCTGAAGAGCCTTGATGGCTTCCTCTTCGATTGCTTTTTTTGCGATGCCATAGTCGGCGCAGATATCCACCAGGAATTTGTCGACCAGCAGGGGTATATCGTCATTCCGCTCATTCAGGGAGGGCACATGAATGATGATGACACTCAGGCGATGATACAGATCGATACGGAAATTCTTTTCATCTACTTCCTTCAAAAGGTCTTTGTTGGTCGCGGCAATTACGCGTACATCCACATTGATATCTTTGTCTCCCCCTACCCGGGTGATCTTTCCTTCCTGGAGTGCCCGCAACACTTTTGCCTGCGCAGTCAGGCTCATATCCCCTATCTCGTCCAGGAACAAGGTGCCGCCGTTGGCCTGCTCGAATTTGCCAATACGCTGTTTCACCGCGGAAGTAAAAGAACCTTTCTCATGCCCGAACAGCTCACTTTCTATCAATTCACTGGGAATGGCTGCACAATTGACTTCGATAAGAGCACCGCTTGCCCGATTACTCTTTTCGTGTACCCATCGTGCGACCAGTTCCTTCCCTACGCCGTTTTCCCCGGTGACTAGTATACGGGCATCCGTCGGAGCCACCTTTTCGATCGTCTCCTTGATCTTTTGTATCGGGATGGAAGATCCCACCATTTCCTGCATCCGGCTCACTTTACGCTTCAGCACCTTTGTCTCCGCCACCAGGCTGGTCTTATCCATTCCATTCCGGATGGTGATCAGCAGCCTGTTGAGATCGGGCGGTTTGGAGATATAATCATAAGCCCCTTTTTTAACGGCTTCGACTGCCGTTTCAATAGTGCCGTGACCCGAGATCATGATGATGGGAATATCCGGGTTGGCTTCTTTAGCCCTTTCCAGAAATTCTATGCCGTCGATCTTCGGCATTTTAATATCGCAGAGGATGACATCATATTCTTTTTCTTTGAATTTCTTTAGCCCCTCTTCCCCGTCCCCGGCCTCATCGATCTTATAGCCTTCATACGAGAGGATTTCGCTCAAAGTTTTTCGGATCGCCTTTTCATCGTCTATAATCAGGATGTTCGACATGCTATTTAACAATATTTTGTTGTGGAATAATCATGGACAGGCATCTCATCCAATTTATGGTGTATACGACATATACTTACATACGGTTCCTACTTGTGTAAGTATATATACGATATATACACCAAAAATAGCGATATGAAACGGAACCTCCTCATAACAATTCTGCTGCCCTTATGCTGCAGCTGTCAATCACAGGGCCTGCGAGCCCGATAACTCACTTCTTCCGGCAGCCAGACCCTCACCCGGCAAGCCCGGGCAAGGCCCTGATTATACTCCCGAATGGACTTTTTACCCGTCCGACCTGCGAACCTGGACAAATTTCTAAGTATTCTTCCCCGGTTTCCAGGTATTATGCCTGATTTCTAAGTATTCGTACTTATCCTACGTAAAAATGCCTTGCGAAGGATCAGGGCATTTATTATCTTAGTGGTGTCCAATCCTTTAAAAACCATTCAATTAATAATCCATAAAATAATCCCCTATGCAGAAACAATTGGAGCTTAACGCTCTTCCTACCGGCAAAATATTTTTCAAACTGACTATTATCGGTTGCTTTCTATTAGGCGCTTCTTATGTTTGCCTGATGCTGTTTAATTCGGCGCTGCATGCGCTGAAGTAAGCGATGGCTTGGCACTGTAAAAAATAATCCCGGAGTCTTTTCGTCAGAACTCCGGGATTATTTTTATTATTTGGGCTTGAATGCTATTTCTTCTTTGGGTCGGGATACTATTTCTTCAGGTACATTACTTCTTTGACCAGCTTCACGGTCCTGGAGATATCCGGCAGGGCTAAATTAACCAGGTTGGGAGCATAGTGTAACGGAGCATCTGCGGAAGTGATTCGGCGGATCGGGGCATCCAGATAGTCAAATGCTTCTTTCTGAATACGATAGGCGATCTCGGATGAAATGGAGGCGAAAGGCCACTGTTCTTCGACGATCACGAGACGATTGGTCTTCTTCACGCTCTCCAGGATGGTATGCCAATCCAGGGGCCGGATCGTGCGAAGATCGATCACTTCGGCACTGATCCCTTCTTTTTCCAATTCTGCTGCAGCTCCCATAGCCACTTTCATCATTTTATTGTAGGAGACGATGGTCACGTCGCGCCCCTGTTTCTTTACGTCGGCTTTTCCCAGTTCGATATAGTATTCTTCTTCGGGAACTTCGATCTTCTCCCCGTAGGCAACTTCGCTTTCCATGAAGATCACCGGATCTTCTTCGTAGCGGATCGCCTGCTTGAGCAGGCCTTTGGCATCATACCCATTGCTGGTAGACACCACTTTTAAACCCGGTATATTGGCAAAATAGCTTTCAAAGGCGGTGGAGTGCTGGGCTCCCAGTTGTCCGGCAGAGCCGTTGGGGCCGCGCAGAACGATCGGGCAACCGACCTGTCCGCCGCTCATGGCCAGCATTTTAGAAGCCGTATTCAGGATCTGGTCCAGGGCCAGGACGGCAAAATTCCAGGTCATGTATTCAACGATCGGGCGCAGACCATGCTGAGCAGCCCCTACCGCTATGGCCGTGAAACCCAGTTCGGAGATCGGGGTGTCTATCACCCGCTTGGGCCCGAATTCATCCAGCATTCCCTGGCTGACCTTATAAGCTCCATTATACTCGGCGACTTCTTCTCCCATCAAAAAAACGCGATCATCGCGACGCATTTCTTCATTCATGGCTTCGCGCAACGCCTCCCTTAAAGCAATTTGTCTCATTCTTAGTAGTTTGTTTATTCGCCCTCAGGGCTTTTGGTCAAGATTCCTGTCGTCCATTATGAGACGCAAAATTATTGGTTGTAAGGGATATTATCAAATAGAATCGGATAGCGGCATCAAAGGGGATGGCGAATCGAATAGCCCCCCGGCAGCTATTAGGCTTTATCTTTTTCTTATATATATAAGACCTAAAGACGGGGATTTTGTAGTTTTTAAAAAAAATCCCCTGCCTCCTGTCCGGTTTCTGCTGTTTCGTTTGACGTATATAGACACCTATCTCAATTTATTCACGCTCAAATCAGCGATCATGTCAAAAACGATCACCCAGACAGTTGTATTCAAGGATCATTCAGCGGTTGCACTATATAATCAGTACCTGAATCCTGCCGGCCATAGTGCCGCCATCGGTGCGCCTGTACGCATCAACAAAAAGCAGGGTTCGTCCTTTAGCGCCCATAATAAATATATTACCGGGAAAAATCTTCAATTGGTAGCCGGCAGGCTGATCGTGCAGAGCTGGAGGGGGTCGGACTGGAAGAAAACGGACCTGGACTCTACGCTGGTTCTGCATTTTGAGCAAAAGGACAAAGATGCCTTGCTGCATATGGTGCATGTGAACGTCCCTGACGACCAGTCCAAAGGGGTCGCAGGCGGATGGACAACCCATTACTGGACGCCCTGGAAGAAATATCTGTCACAAAAAAAGAAGAGCAAATCAATAGCGAACAAGCATTAAAGCTTACCCGAGTGCTTTGTCGAATATTGTTATGAAGGTCGTCCCCTCCTCGGCATGGGAAAATACATCGATAGACCCTTTATGGGAGCGGATAATATTCCAGGTAGCGGCAAGGCCCAGGCCGAAGCCGTTCTTTTTGGAAGTGAAATAGGGTTCGAAGATCCTCGAGAGGTTCTCTTCGGGGATACCGCTGCCGTTATCACGGATCATCACTTTATAAAAATCGGCTTCCTGAACAATGGAAATGATCAGGCGTCCGGACTCTTTGGGCATCGCCTCGATGGCGTTAATGATTATATTCAGGAAGGCGATCTTGAGTTTTTCCACGTCTGCCATGATATGGCTCGCCTGCTCCGGATAGACGAGTTCCAACTGGATGCCATTTAGCGAGAGCCTGTCCGATGCTGCTGCCAGGCTTTTATCCAGGATCATCTGGAGAGAAGCCTTTTCCAGGGAGATTTCGCCCGGTCTGGCCAGGTCCAGCAGTTCGGAGATCAGCACATCGATACGGTTACAGTTACGCATGATAATATCCAGGTAGATGCCGGCATCCCCGCCGACTCCTTCCCCGAGTTCAGGCTTCAGCTGTTCTACGGATAAATTTTTATTGGTGAGGGGGTTCCTGACCTCATGGGCCAGCGTTCTTAACAGCAAGGCGGTAGACCTCAGTTTTTCAATCTGCAGGGTAGCCCTTTCGATCCTTTTTAAATTGGTGATATCATGGATGATACCTTGTATATAGGCTTCCCCGCTGGCATGTGTCTGTTGGGAAAGAGATAAGATACAGTTCTTTCTTTCTTTGGTGCGGGTCAGCAGTTCCACCTCCTGGTCATCATCCTCGCCGGTCCTCATCAACTGATCCTCCAGCAAAGGGATGGATTCCTGCCTGGCGAACAAAGCATAAAGGCTCAATTGCAGCAATTCCTCCTTGCTGTATTTAAAGAATTCCGAGGTCGCACTGTTGACATCGCGAAAAACAAGATTCTCATCGGCCAGGAACACGGCATCCTTCGATTTTTCGAAGATGCTGTAGAATTTCCTTTCATTGGTCTTTATTGCCTTGAGCGAGGCGCTTCTTTTCAGGGAATAGCGGATGCATCTTTCCAGTTTTTCCGTGTTTATCTCCGATTTCACCAGGTAGTCGACAGCGCCCGTTGTCATGGCCTTAACATCGATCTCCCGGCTATCGATGCCTGTAAGCAGGACGATGGGATCCTCACAACCGTTCCGGATGGCATCCCTTAGAAAGTCGAGCCCTGTCTTTTCGCCGAGAAGATAGTCCACGAAATAAATATCGTATCCTTCCCCGAACATGCGATGCAGGGCGTCATCATAGTTATAGCACCAGTCGATCACGAAGTCTCGGTCGGGAATATCCTTCAGGCATCCATTGATGATCATAAAATCATCTTCATCATCTTCTACGATCAATATACGAGTTGGCGGTTTTTGAGGGAACATAGCCCGGTTGGTTATAATTTATTAGTATTTTCAAATAAGGGGTTCGTACTTGCAATTAACGGTATCGAAACAACAAAAACAGCACCTTCATCCACTTTTCCCCGTGCCGAAATGAAGCCTTTGTGTTTCTCGGCGATCTTCTTGCAAAGCGCCAGGCCGATACCGGTGCCCTCATATTCTGCATTGGCATGAAGCCGTCTGAACATATCGAATATCTGTTCTGCATATTTCTGATCGAAACCTATTCCGTTGTCCCCGACAAATATCCTGCAATAACGTATCTCACCGGCTTCTTTTCCGGCAGATCCGTTATTTCCATTGATCCCTTGCCCTATTTCGGCATGGATCGTAATACGGGGTGCTTCATTCTTCTTACAGTATTTTAATGCATTGCCGATCAAATTGGAGAACAATGGACGCATCAGCACGGGGTTGACAGGGAGAACGGGTAGCTCTCCGACAATGATCTCCGCTTTTTTTTCACTGACTTCAACATCCATTTCTGAGAGGACTTCCTGCAGCAGCAGGTTCAGGTCGGTATCACTGAAAAAATCCTTTTCGACCAATATCCGCGAGAATTTCAGGATATCGTTGATCAGATCCTGCATCCTGTTAGAGACGTGCTGAATACGGTTGATATATATCTTTCCGTCTTCGGGAAGACTATCTTTGCAGACGATTGACAGCCTGTCACTGAACATACGGATCTTTCGTAGGGGAGCCTGCAGGTCATGGGAAGCCATGAAGGCGAAAAGATCCAGGTCCTTATTGGCTGTTTCCAGCCTGGATATTTTTTCCAGCAACTGCCTGTTTAGTTCTTTTACCTTTTCTTCCGACGATTTCCTGTCATTGATCTCCATTTCCAGGCTCCGGTTGATAGCCGTAAGCTTTTGCTCCTGCGCCAGTAGCTGATGATTCTTCCGGGAGAGGTCGACGAAAACGGAGACTTTGGCCCGCAGCAATTGGGGGTTGATCGGTTTATAGATATAATCGACGGCCCCGGCCCGGTAGCCTTTAAAAATATTTTCCTCCCCATAATTGTTCGCTGTAATGAAAATGATCGGGATATGCCGCAACTTTTCCCTTTCGTAGATGAGGGAGGCGGTTTCAAATCCGTTCAGGTTGGGCATTTGCACATCCATCAGGATCAGCGCAAAATCGAATTCCGTCAGCAGGATCTTCAACACCTGCCGGCCTGAACCTGCTTTGACCACCTTATAGCCATCCGGTTCCAGGATGCCTTCGATGGATAGCAGGTTGTCCTCCCGGTCATCAACTAACAATATTTTTGGGTGCATGAAGAGGATTTAGCTGCATGAATGATTGATTGGATATTATTTATAGAACCATACGCGCATCAGGGATAATAGCTGATCAATTTTCAGGGGTTTGGTGATATAATCCGAAGCACCCGCTTTGATACATTTCTGCCGGTCGCCGTTGATGAGATTGATAGCGTCCCACGTTCTCTTCCAACAGGTGTTCCAGCGAATTCACGCCTTTCATGAGGACCCTATTGGAAGTGTGGTTCAGGTGGTGAAGCTCCTTTTTAGAGAAGTCCTTTGCCGAATATACGATAACGGGGGTATGTTTCTTCTTTATTTCGCTGACCTGGTTAAGGATCTTCATCTTTTCCTTTTTATCAGGAATGTCCGTTTCATTACGGTCTATTTCATAGAAAGCATGTTTTGCCGGATTACTGTTATTCTTAGGATCCCTTTTCGGCAGATTGTTTTTCGGAGGCGATGCGATAGCAGGTTCCTCCTTATCAACTATTTGACGGGCGGCGCCTTTTGGGATTATTTTTTTATTTATCTTACTGGCTGACATAGATATTTAACATTTTATCATCCTTCAAATTTAACTTATTATAAAAAACAAAAAAATAGTCCAAAACCGTGATTATGGCACAATTGGCAAGATTATGGTTTATATTACTGAAAATGGGAAAAAAAATCCTATCACTAAGGCCCTGACCCGGGCCTGAAAGGAGTATTTTTAAAATGATCAGCGCATTAAACTCAATCGAATGAAATCATTCTAACACGAACAATAGCCTGGTACAACCCATCATTTATGAAAAACAACTCTTCGAATCTCATATTTATCGTGGATGACGATCCGGACGACCGGCAGATCATATTAGACGCTTTTCTGGAGAACAGTCCCCAGATCGATTATGTTTTCATCGAGAACGCGGAAGCCCTGCTGGAGAACCTATATTCGGATCAATCAGATTATCCGTCGCTGATCCTACTGGACCTGAATATGCCCGGTATGCTCGGATTACAGGCGCTTAAAGAGATCCGAAGCAATAAGAAATTCAGTCATGTCCCTATCATCGTGCTCACCACCTCGATCCTTCATCAGGACCGGAAGACCTCTTACGAATTAGGTGCCTGTTGCTTCCTGAAAAAACCGGACTCTTACCATCAACTGGTCGACATCACTCAATCGATCCTGAAACTCTGGCTAACCGATATTCAGATGATCTTGTAAAAGTGTGGAAATATTTCCACACTTTCTCGAAATAGTCTCATCATCGATTCAGGCAAAGGTTTTCATTCACCAGTCCTTAACAAAATAGGGTTGCATTCAGGGCACTTAAATTGCACTAACTTTAATATTAAATCAGGTAATATGAGAAAGATATATTTTCCGATCCTGATACTATTTGTTCTTTTCTCCGCAGGACATTTACATGCGCAGACTTATAAAACAACGCGTGCCACAGAAGATAGTATCGGACACATCGTGTTGAAGCCAACAGTACTCCAGCGCGGGGGTGAGTTATTCGTTGAACAATACCGCAAGGAACCTTTCATCCTCAATTTCTTTAATGAGGAAGGGGCGAGGGTCGCAACTTACCTGGTACGCGACAACTCTTTCTACGTTAATACATCCGGATGGGGAAGGGGTATTTACTTTTATTACGCGACGGATGCCTTTCATCCCTTTATCGATTCCGGAAAGATATTGGTCTTATAAGACTTACTCCACCGGCTCCAGCAGGATTGATTTCAGGTTGAACAATTCTTTTCCATGTTGACCGGGGGCTAGACCGATGTTATAGAGTCCTGCATGCGTGATGGTGATGATCGCAACGGGATGCCTGATAAAAAGTATGGGTTTGTTCTCCTCCAACGCGGAGGTCCGCAGGGTTTCAAACTTATATTCTTTTTCATTCAATAGAACAGACCCCTCCTGTCCGCTATTTTCCTGTGGGCAGGCATATTCAAGCAATACCTTATAATCTCCCGGATCGGTGATCCTCACTAAGAACGTGATNNTTTGGCGTTCCCGTGCACCCGCGCAAAAACGGCATCCAGGCTATTGGTCTTATACCCGGATGAAGCGGTCAGCGGGGTGGTCAGGTCGAACCCGTGAAGCGTCCCTTTATAGGCGATCACGAGAACGGTATTCCTTTTATCGGACAGAGTGCCCAGCCTGATCTCGACGGTGGACCCTTTCTTTTGCCAGCTTAGCGGCCGGCGGGTATCTAATTGATATACGCTCGAAATAACGGCCCCGAAATCGGGGATCAGCAAGCGTCCGTCGATAGGCCTCTCGAGAATATGCAGGTATAATTTCCCGGGCCTGGAAGTAGTCACCCCCCAGGGTTGGGCCGGGATCCTTCCATAGGTCGTTCCGTATATGCTCTCGCCGAAACGGGCCAGCCATTTACCAGTTTCCAGCAGGTATTTTTGTGAATAGACCGGGATCCTTCCCGTGCCGTCCGGACCGATATTCAATAGTAGATTGCCTCCTTTGGAAGCGGTATTGGCCAGCAGGCGGATGATCTCGCCGGACGATTTGAAATTCATATCATGCGAAATATAGCCCCAGGAATCGTTGTGGGTATAGATCGCCTCCCAGGCGCCTGCCACCGGTAGAGGAGGTACTTCCGAATCTCCGAAGTCTTTATAATCGCCCAGCCCCTGCCCTACCCGGCTGCTGAACAAGGCGTTCGGTTGCAACAAGCGGAGGCTATCGATCATCGCCTGAGTCTGTTCTTTGCTGAGGCCGCCCGGCATATCAAACCATAGAATTCCCAGGGGTCCATAATGCGTAAGCAGCTCTTTCAGTTGCGGAATGGATTTCCCGTGATAATAGCGCTGGTAATCTTTCTTTGACTCGTCGAAATCCCAGTCGTTCCCGCCCCCATTGGCTTCGTGCCAGTCCAGGTATTGGGAATAATAGAAGCCGAACCGGAGGCCTTGCTTACGCACCGATTCGGATAAGGTCTTCATGGGATCCTTTCCATAAGGGGAGGCCTTTATAATATTAAAATCACTGACTTTCGAATCGAACATGCTGAAACCTTCATGATGCTTGGCGGTAATGACCATATAGCGAAAACCCGATCGCCTGGCGAATATTGCCCATTCATCGGCGTTAAAATTGATGGGATTGAACTGTTTTGCAATGGCCGCATACTCGTTGGCAGGGATCCGGGCGCGGTTCATGATCCATTCTCCGCTGCCATAGTAGTTTTTGCCTTTCCAGGTCCCGGCCAGTTCGGAGTAAAGGCCCCAGTGGACGAACATCCCGAATTTTGCATCTTTGAACCATTGAATATTGGCAGGCTCATGACCGGAGGTCCCCTGGTCCCATCTTTCGATCTCCTGGGCGGTAGCCGCATGGATGATTAGGAAGGCTGCAAGGAAACCGGTCAGAATGCGGGTTTTCGAATGTATATTCATGGTTCTCTTTTATAAATAATTTTTCTTCTTTTATAATTTGGTCCCCCATCTTTCTCGGCCTTTCAAAGCTTTTCTTTAAAGGCCGAGCTAAAAGTAAGGCCTCGCTCGTCGGTAATATTAAAATAGAAAGCCCTTGTCCCGGGTGGCAGTTCGGAAAACACCCTTCCCTCCTTCCGTTTTGCCGGAATGGACCGCCATTGACGATGTTGCCAATCGCAGGTATCCGGTGTATAGATGAGTAAGCTATTCCCGATGGCGGGGAGCGCAGAAGCAGAGCGCCGGGAGGAGTCGGAGACCATGAAAATTTCTGCAACCGCCAGGCCGCCGGCTATTTCCGCTTTTCCGATCTGCAGCAAAGATTTTCCATTCCTCGCAATAGCATCTGCGAAGGCGAATATTTCTTGCTGGTTCCAGATATGTCCATGCTCGCTGCTTATGGGTATGCATAGCATGTTCCTGCCCCTGGTGAGCATTGCTGATCGTTGCCATATATCCAAAGGGAAAGCGCCGTCATTGGTTCCGATATAAAACAAAACCGGTATTGTGCAACTGGGAAGATAGAGAGAAGGATCCCATTTCGCTTTATAGGCATTTAACTGCTCATGGGTCATTACGTCAAAATACTTTTTAAATCCCGGGCAGGTCGTCTGGTAGAGGAATCCGCAACCATATACCGGTATGGCAAATGCGAGGCGATGATCTATTCCTATCACGGCGGAGGCAATAACCCCGCCCCCNNCTGTCGGCCAGTTCTATGTCGCCAAAAGTCGTGATCCGGGGAGGACCGGCTTTTTCGTGCCACTCCCGGTTTGGAAAATCTCCTTTCGGAAGGTGTCCTTCGAGGTCCATTGCAATCGCTGCATAGCCATGATCGACCCAGGCCTGCACCCATTCCGGGAAAGCAGTGCCACCCCCACCATGTACACAGATCACGGCCGGCCAGCCTCCTGCAGGAGGGGAGCCGGCCGGTGTTTTATAATAGGCAAAGATCCTGGTGCGGCAGGCTTTATATTCCAGCCCTTCATAAAAAAAGGATTCGAACCCCGCCCGTTTACAGGAATCGGCAGGATAAGTCTTCGGCGTTTTGTATAATTCGGTGGTATCCCAGGGCAGTTGGGCAGACGCAATCCCTGTCTTCAGGAGCAGGAGGGACAGGATCACCGGGAAAAACCGGAAGAGGCAGGAGCTTCTTCTCATGATCGGTCCTTTTGATTGATGAGGAAATAGACGATGCGGCAGGCATGCCCCCTGCTGTCCTTGTTCTTATCTTCATCGATCCGGAGCTTCAGCACATGCTTTGTATTTTTAAGAGCTCCGTCAAACAATAAGTACCACGGCAAATGAAGCTGCGAACTCCACTGGGTAAAAAGATCCTTTTTCGTGAATGGGCCGTTGTCGACCGACCAGGATATTACTCCGGCATCCCCCCCGGAGACAATGGCCACTCCGATCGCAGTCCCCTGAAAAGGGAGGGTCAGGGTAGCGCCGGGTATGCTTGCCACCAGCATGGGTACGTGTACGAAACCATCCCGGACACCGGTAGAATCCGAAGGGGTCCAATGCGGGTCCAGGGTCCAGCCGGAATCATGCCGGGCACTTTCGATCGGGTAATAGATGCCGGTCTCAAAAGCCATGCGGTTCAGGGGAGCGCGCGGCAAATGCCGGTCTACAGGAGGGCTTCCGCTATCTTTCGCGGCGACTTCGAGGAGTCTGCGGATGGTAGCAAAATAAAGCTCCTGGCCGAATGGAGAAGGATGCAGGTCCTTAAAATCATATTCCCAGGAGAACTCGTGGTTTGCGATCTTATCCCGGATCTCTTTAGCCAGGTTGATGGAGGGAAGCCCGTAGTGTTCGGATACCCGTTCGTGATTGGCGATCTCCACCGGGATGATGCCGGCATTATAATCCCCTGTCTTGTCAGGATCGGCAAAAGACATCAGTAAGATATCCATAGACGGGTTGCTTTTTTTGGCGTGTTGTACGATGCCTTCCAGGGACCGAAGCTGGGTAAGGCTGTCCGTACCATTGCCCCTGTCATTGACCGCGGCTTCCACGAAGAGTAAGTCGATCCTGCCGGAATCCAGCAGGTCCCTTTGCAGCCGGAATGCGTGGGGAAGACTGCCGAGTGAAGGGATGCCGGCAGCTATAAAATGAAACTCCGTCTCCGGGAAACGTTCCTCCAGCCATTTGCCTACTTTATTGCGCCAGCCCGGATTATAGGTGATAGAACCACCCAGGAAGGCGACGGTTGCTTTTTTATGAGCCCTAAAAACGCTGAAGGCGTTTCTTAGGCCATCCCTGACCGTGATATAGGAGTCGTAAGGCAAAACTTGTTTTACAGGATAAGAGTTCTTTATGATGAGTTCCGCCCACCAATCGGCATGTTCTATCGGGAAATGATGACCGCCCAGTTCCTGCGGGCCCATGGTCACGGGGTAGATTAACACCGGGCCACCCAGGCTTTCATAACGTTGGGCCAGCACATAGGTATTCTCTGCGTTGGGAACGATCTCGTCATGGATGCCTATGAGGTGGATGAGCGGCACCTTAAAGGAAGCGAGGCCATCGAGATGGTCGACCGGATTATCGGAGAAGGACATTGCCTGCTGCTCCGTCATTTTATATACGCCTAATAATTGCTTCCAGGATTCCGGGGAACCCTGACCTGCGCCCTTTCCCCCGGGCCAGCTCTTAATATCGCAGACGGGGGCTTCCCCATAGATACAGGTCACCTTGTCCGGGTTGCGCCTGGCCCACCCATAGGCATATAGTCCGCCTCGGCTCACGGCTTCGATGGCGACCCTGGGAGCAAAGGAGAGACTATCCACCGCATATTGATAGAAACGATCCCAGACCTGCATGGCATAGGGACTGCCGTATTGGTCGTCGACACTGACATACCCCAGGTAGAATCCTTTTGCCAGCAGCAAGCTATCCATTTCCGTATGCCAGTCCGGGAAAGAAGCCCTCCAGATCCATGGATTGCCGGGAAGGGGGTTTGCGGGTTTGACCATGTAGGCGGTATGCGCCCCGATGCGGTGATAGACAAGTTCGAAGCCTTTCCATAGATGCTTTTCCGGGAGCTTGTCGTTTTGAGCCCTGCAGAGAAAGGATATACAGTAGAGGGCCGTAACCAATAGAAGTTTGAGCATTTTATATTTTTTCATCATGAGCCAATCTGTTTCTTCATGAGCCAATCTATCTGTGGATCTTCGCCTACCACGAAAATATGTTCTCCGAATTTTTCGAATCCCCATTTTTTATAAAATCCTATGGCGCGTTGGTTGTGCTCCCATACTCCCAGCCAGATCCATTCCTTTCGTTTTTCCGCAGCGACCTCCAGGCATCTCTGCATAAGCGCCTTTCCGATCCCTTTACCGATCGACCATTGCTCGGAGTAGATCCTTGCGATCTCGATCGCATTGACAGTTCCCGGTTCCGGCAGGTAATCGCTTTCGCGCATCCGGGCATATCCTGCCAATTTCCCGTCAAGATAAGCCAATAAAAAAATACTGTCCGGATCCTCCGTTTCCGCGATAAGTTTCTCCCGGGTGAATTGTTCGTTCAGGAACCGGTCCATATCCTCCCGGGTATTCTGCGCCGCAAAACTATCATAAAAAGTCCGTCTGCTGATATCGGCTATCAGTTCAGCCTCGGGGATGCCGGCGACGCGGATCTCTGTAATACCAAACATATTTGCAATGTAAAAAATATAGACTAATGTGTATTTAAATTATTTTTACGGCGATGGAAAAGATTGAAAAGGCGATGGAAAATACGTTCTATGTCAATACCGACAAATCAAAGCTGGACCTGGATGGGGTTTAAGACTTTTTAAGCAACTGGTCTTATTGGGCAAAAGGCAGAAGCCGCTTGTTTTATAAAGAAAAGAAGAGGAAAGAGGAAGGATAGAATAAAAAGAGGAAGATATAGAATAATGAAAACCAGAAAGAAAAAAGGAAGGAAGTACGACAGACACCTGCCATACTTCCATGGGGAATAATGGTATAAAAAGGTATTAAATATATTCTACCAGGTCTTTTCGGTTCGCAAGGTCTTTCTGCTGATAGGCCCATGAGAAGGAAGCTTTGGGAGCCTCACCACTTATCTCTTCAAGGATTATAGCTAGTCCCGTGGTCATTTTTTTAGCGGTAAGACCCAGGAGCTCATCCAGATGGGCGGCTTCTTCCTCAGATATGACGGAGGCATTCACTTTTACCTGTGTGGCTGCGGCGAGTAAATTGGCAGCCGCCAGGGAGACCTGTTTGGCAGCCCAGCTCTTACCTTCTTTGTCGCGATGATTGATATTGCTTTCCAGGTATTTCTTATAAGAAAGGAAGGAATAGGCCGATACTTTTTTTATACCCGCAATATCCGCAATATAGGAGTCGATCCGTTCTTTGCTGATCTCGCGGTCGAGGGCAAAGACTACCAGTTGGGATTGGTTGTTCAGGGGCCGCTGATTCCAGTCTGCAGACTGCAATTTCTTTTTTGTTTCCGCATCCTTGATAATCAATACACGGTAAGGCCGGAGGCCGTAGGAAGACGCGAAATGCTCCGCGGCCTGTAAAATATAATCGATCTTGCTGTTCTTGCCTGTTGCGCCAGGCTTCGGTGAGGTGTCGGTTTTGTCTGATTTCTGCGCAGTGGCAGGTTTCTGTTTGGAAATTTGAATCGATCCCATAAAATAAGCATTTATAAATTATTAATATTTCGTCATTGAGCCGGTACTACTATCCAATCCGGTATTACTACACAATATTAAGGAACCTGCATTAGTCTACAAAATTAATAGACTTTTGATTTTATCTTTTAACATTTGCTTCATTGACATCGCTCTTGTGAGGGTATATGGGTATTTTTGTGAAGACGACAGGTAGCTTCATTAAGATGATTTGCGGCGGGAGGATGAAATTTGTCCATAAGTAAGTATTTTATTTGTTATACAATACATGTCATACAATAAAATGATCCTCAGACAGTCGATCCAGGCAAAGCAGAAGAGTTGGCAACACGATTACAATTCTTTGAAACCGAAATGCAATACTAAGCAGATTTATAGAGTTTACCCGTATGTGGGGCGATTATTACAATAACTTAACACAATTTCCCTCCTCCCCATTATACCTGTGTCTCCTCAAAATCTTTCTTCCTTCCCTTATAAAGAAGTCTCAGCAAGGACGGCAGCACGATCAGCAGCAGCGGCAGGGCAATAACAAATCCGCCGATGACGGCGATGGCGAGGGGTTGATGAAGCTGGGCGCCTGCGCCGATCCCCAAGGCCAGGGGCATCAGGGCGATTATAGCGCCCAGGGCCGTCATCAGCTTGGGCCGAAGGCGGGTGGAAATGGCATAGATGACGGCTTCATCCACGCTTCGCTCATGCAGGGTTTCCTGGAATTGAAGGAAGGTGAATATCGAATTCTCCCCGATGATCCCGACGATCATGATCAGGCCGGTGTAGCTGCCGACATTGAGCGGGGTATGGGTGAGATAGAGGGCCAGGTAACTGCCGGCAATGCCCAGGACTGCCACGACCAGGATGATCAAAGCGACCAGGAATTCCCGGTACAGGAATAAGATCACGCCGAAGACCAGGAGGCTGGCGGTGATCAATATGATCAGGAGCTCGCTGAAAGATTGTTGCTGCTGCGCATAGGCGCCGCCATATTCAACGTGGTAGCCCTGCGGTAGGACCAGCTTACTGGCGACTGCCTGCTGAATATCCCTGATCACACTACCCAGGTCACGGTTATCCAGCCTTGAAGTGACGACGCCCATGGATTGCAGGTTTTCCCGCTGAATCTCCGCATCACCCGTATTCACTTTCACGGTAGCAAGACCTGAAATCGGCATCAGCCGGCCATTAGGCAGGAATACCTGGAGCCCTTCAATATCGGACACACTCCGCCGGTAGTTGCCGGGGTAGACCATCCGGATATTGGACAATTGCTCCTTTTCCAGCAAACTACCGGTAACATTCCCTTCTAATGCTGTTTGCAACTGGAATTGGAGACTGGCGGGCGTGATACCGAACTGGGCCAGCCTGGCGAAATCCGGTATTATACTCACCGAAGGACCGGCAATCACGATACCATTAAAAACATCCGCGGTACCACTCACACCGGATACGAGGCCGGCCATCTGCCTGGATAGTTCCTGCAATTTTTGTTGGTTATCTCCGAAAATCTTTATCTCTATGGGTTGGGTAGACGTCATCAAGTCCCCAAGCATATCGCCGATCACCTGCCCGAAATCGATACGAAGGGCCGGCTGGCTCGCTTCGATCTGCTTACGGATATCACTGATGACGTCATCAGTGGATTTTGAACGGTCAGTTTTCAACTGGATCAGGTAATCACCCGTGTTCGGTTCCGTTATAAAGAAGCCCATCTGGGTGCCCGTCCGGCGGGAATAGGCCTGTACTTCAGGGATCTTCGAGATAATCTTTTCCGCTTCCCGCAGCATCCGGTCCGTCTCTTCCAGGGAAGTGCCGGGCGGGGAAGAATAGTCCAGCACGATACTGCCTTCGTCCATCTCCGGCAGGAAGCCGGTCTTCAGTTGAGGCACGATAAAATAGATAGAAGCGGCAAGAGCCACCATGAATAAGATGCTCAGCCAGGGCCGCCGGATAAAGAAAAATACCCAGCGCTGGTTTTTTACATTATGAGGCTTGAGCGCTTTACGGGCTTTTTTATTGGGGGTCAGCAAGAGATAAATAACAGGCAATCCTATCCAGGTTACAAAAAATGAGCAGACCAGGGTAATGATCATGGTATTGGTCAATACCTTGAAATAGGCGCCTGCCACTCCGCTCATGAGTATGAAAGGAATGAAAATGACGATGGTGCTGATGGAAGACCCCAGCATGGCAGGGAAGAGATAGTGGATCGCTTTTTGCACCAGGGTCGTGGAATGTTCGTCCGGATACTCTTCATGGGTCCGGTGGATCTGTTCCACTACCACGATGGCGTCGTCTATGATCAGGCCGATGGAAGCTGCGATCGCTCCCAGGGTCATGATATTGAAAGTATACCCGATCGCATACAACACGATAAGGGTAAGGAAGAGGGTAATGGGTATCGTGATGAGGATCGTAGTGCTGGCTTTCAGTGAACGGAGGAAAATGATCGCCACAATAATCGCCAGGGCGAGGCCGATCCAAAGGCTATCGGTAACGCTTTTCACCGAAGTATTTACAAAATCGGCCTGGATGTAGTAAGGCTGGATAGTGACACCTTTGGGAAGAATGGCCTTCAATTCGCCGATCTTATCTTCCATTGCCTTCGAGAGGGTGACGAGGTTTGAATTGGGCTGCTTAATAACGGCGATCAGGACACCATCGTGGCCATTGGCATTGATCTTCGTGTATTCCACTGCTTCCCGGATGTCGACGACGGCGATATCCTTAATCAGCACTACCCTTTTCCCATTATTGCTGACGACGATATTCTCTATATCTTCTTTGGTGCGGACGGTCGCGTCTGTAACGGTCAGGTATAAAAACCGGTAATCGGATAAATAGCCATTGGACCTGATGAAGCCGGTCAGGGACAGACCGTTGTTGATCATATCGGGGGTGATGGACAGGGAGATCATCTTCTGGGCATTGAGGCTCAGCCAGTATTCCTTGGTCTTTCCCCCTATCACCCTGACTTCCGAAATGCCTGCAACCTGGGAAAGAAAGGGCTTCACCGTATAGGTGGCGATCTGTTTGAGCTCTATGGGGGACTTATTATGACTTTCGAGGGTATAGCCCATCACCGGGAGGATAGAGGGATTCATTTTCTCCACCGTGA
>PLXD01000535.1 GCA_003151295.1 Chitinophagaceae bacterium
GCATCGTGGTGAGGAACTCGATCATTTTGGTGGACTTCATCCACCTCTCGCTGGCGCGTGGTCGTTCGCTGTTCGATGCCATCATGGAAAGCCGTGTCGTTCGCTTGCGTCCGATCCTGCTGACGGCAAGTGCCGCCATGCTCGGGGCTGTGCCGATAATCATCGACCCGATTTTTTCTGGTCTCGCCTGGTCACTGATCTTCGGATTGTTCGCATCGACGCTTTTTACGTTGTTCGTCATTCCGGTTGCGTATTGGTTACTGTATGCCAATACGCCAGGTCACGGGCTTCCGCAGTCGTCTATGGACCAGGAAGAGATGACAGTCAAGGCGGTCGAAGCGAGCTAGCCACAGATCCACGTCGGTTCGCCGTGATGACTCACGCAAACGATCGAAATGACATTCTTCGAAATGCAGAAGGACCTGTTTTGGAGGGTCCTGCGAAACAGGGTGTCCGGGAAAGTAGAGTAGCATCATGAAGGATCAACCGGTTGTCGCTTACTTTTCCATGGAGATTGGCCTCGAACCGGAAATACCAACCTACAGCGGCGGATTGGGAGTCCTTGCGGGAGATACGATTCGATCCGCTGCCGACCTGAAAGTGCCATTGGTTGCCGTCTCTTTGCTACACCGCTCAGGCTATTTTTATCAGCGATTGGACGGCAGCGGCTGGCAATCTGAGCAGCCGGTTTGTTGGGTTGTCGAGGATTATCTGCGCGAGGTGCCCGCGAGAGCTACAGTCACGATTGAAGGGAGGGCCGTTCATCTTCGGGCCTGGGAACGCTCGGTCGTCGGATGCACTGGAGCCACGGTGCCGGTTTATTTTCTCGACAGCGATCTGTCGGAGAATTCTGAATGGGATCGGACTTTAACACACTTTCTGTATGGGGGTGACTCGCATTACCGATTGTGTCAGGAAGTCGTGCTCGGAATTGGCGGAGTTCGTATGTTGGCCGCACTTGGATACGACCACGTTGCACGGTTTCATATGAACGAAGGCCATGCTGCCTTTCTTGTGCTGGAAAGGGCAAGCGATTTTATGAAGGAAACGGGTTGTTCCTTTGAAGCGGCTCTTGCCGTCACCAGGGCAGGCAATCTATTTACGACTCACACTGCCGTTGCCGCGGGATTTGACCATTTCAGCACGGGGCTCATGTGGCAGTTTTTCGGAGTCTACGCCAGGGATGAATTGAAGATTGATTTTAACGAATTGATGGCGCTAGGCCGCCAGGATGCGAATAACCATTCAGAAAGTTTGAATATGGCTTATCTCGCCATCCGGGGCAGCGGGGCAGTGAATGGCGTCAGCCGCCTCCACGGCTCGGTAAGCCGGCATCTGTTTGAATCCCTGTTCCCGCGTTGGCCGAAAGCGGAGGTGCCGGTGGGGTATGTAACCAACGGCGTTCACATGCCGAGTTGGGATTCGAAATTTGCGGACGAGGTTTGGACGCAGTCCTGTGGGAAGGACCGCTGGAGGGGGGAATTGGAAACGCTTGAACAGGACATAAGCCGGGCGCACGATGAAACCCTCTGGCAGTTGCGCATGAATTCCCGGAACAACCTGGTTGGTTATATCCGCGAGCGGTTTGAGCGTCAGGTGAGGGTTGCCGGTCAGCCGGCCGAGGTAATAGAGGCGGCCAAACAGGTTTTCGATCCCCATACGCTGACGCTGGGTTTTGCCCGACGTTTTGTACCCTATAAGCGGCCGAACCTGCTGCTGAATGATCCGGAAAGGTTTATCCGGCTATTGACCAACCCGGAACGGCCTATTCAATTAGTCATTGCAGGCAAAGCGCCCCCCTTCGATGATTCGGGCAAGGCGCTGATCAGGCAGTGGGTGCAATTCATTCAAAAACATAATCTATATCATCATGTCCTCTTTTTGGATGACTACGATATGTTGCTGACCGAGCACCTGGTACAGGGGGTGGACCTGTGGATCAATACGCCGAGGCGTCCCTGGGAGGCCTGCGGCACNNGACGGCTGGTGGGCGGAAGCCTACACGCCGGAAGTAGGCTGGGCCCTGGGCGATACGCGGGAACACGGAGATGATCCCGCCTGGGACGCGGAAGAGGCAGCAAGGCTGTATGAGATATTGGAAGGGGAGGTAGTACCTGAATTTTATACGCGCGATGAGCGAGGGATACCTGGTAGTTGGGTGCAACGGATGCGGAAGGGTATGGCGATGCTGACGCCGCAATTTTCGGCCAATCGTTCAGTGCGGCAGTATACGGAACACTATTATCTGCCGGCGGCGGCCAATTATAGGCAAAGGGCGGCGGAGAAAGGGGCTGCGGGAAAAAGGATTGCGGATGCCCGGGATGTGCTGAGAAACAAGTGGGGGAACATGAAATTCGGGGATGTCCGGGTGGAAAGTGTCGTTAAGGGCTACCTGTTCCAAGTGGCCGTATCAATGAACGGTATTGACGCTAAGGATATTGCCGTCGAACTTTACGCAGATGGGGTGGTCGGCGGGGCGCCGGTGAAAATCAGGATGGAGGCGGATGCGAATGCCGGGAATCAGGAAGAACTGATATACCGGGTTCGGGTGGAGTCGGAAAGGCCGGCCGGTGATTTCACGGCAAGGATCATTCCGTGCTATGAAGGCATTTCGGCGCCATTGGAGGACGGATTGATCTTGTGGCAGCGGTAATGCAGGGATAGTAAATGCTAAAGCAACTTCTTTATAAACAATTAAAATTTAAAACTATGTCTATTAAACAAGTAGCATTGATCGGTCTTTTACCTTTTATGCTTTTCGCCTGTGTCAGTAGTAAAAAGTTCAAGGCTTTACAATCGAAGTACGATTCCCTGGACAAGTCCTATGGTGCTGTGCAGGGAGACCTGAAGAATTGTAATGGTCAGGTGGAGGCCTTCAAGCAAAAGGATGCTGCCTGTGAGTCCCGGGTCGATGCGCTCAATAAACAGATAGCATTCCTAAAAGATAACAATACACAGGCCCTCAAACAATTGCAGGATATGTCCGTTATCTCAAGCTCTCAGGCCGAAAGCATTACCAAATCCCTGGAAAATCTTGGTGCGAAAGACGCCTACATCCAGAATCTACAGCAGGCCATGGCGCATAAGGATTCCATGAACATGGCCCTGGTGATGAACCTGAAAGGGGCCATCGGCAATCTCAATGACCAGGACATCAATATAAAGGTAGAAAAAGGTGTGGTGTACATCGATATCTCGGATAAGCTGCTCTTTAACAGCGGCAGTTACGACGTGACGGAAAAAGCCCGGGAAGTGCTGGGTAAGGTAGCTCTTGTGTTAAAAAACCAGCCTGATATCGAATTCATGGTAGAAGGAAATACAGATACCAAGCCTTACCGGAGAGGCGTATTGCTGGATAACTGGGACCTGAGTGTCAAAAGGGCCACTTCCGTGGTAAGGATCCTGCAGAATCAATACGGTCTGCCGCCTACCCATATGGAAGCCGCCGGTCGTAGCGAATACTATCCTGTTGCCGCCAATGATACGGATGAAGGCAGGGCGCTCAACAGACGTACCCGCATCATTATTTTACCGCAGTTGGACCAGTTCTTCAAATTGCTGGAAAGAAAATAGTTTCACTGCAAGTATTTACATGGTCATCGGTCTCCCGGATGAGGTTTATGATCAACCGCGTCAGGGAGATTATTTTAATTAAGGCAAGAATCGGTGTCAAAGTATTTTTGTATAGACTTCCAGGATCACGTAATTCTTAAAAGTAAAATGAGGGAAGAGAGACTCGCCTTTCATTATTTTCTCCAGTTCGCCGTGCGCTTCTTTGGAAGATGCAAACTGTTCGGGGTATTTCCTGAATAAATAGGGTTGCCCGGATTTTTCATCATCCGGATCCGGGGAATGGGTCCTTTCGAGTCCAAAAATGGCGAATTGGGATTTCATTTCTTTTGTTTTTTGTGAATGAGGTGAATAAACCGATTAGTTTTGCGGCTCTTTCTTTTCAGGTTCGAAGCCGGGATGTTCGAGAATAACTTTTATCGTTTGAGTGGCCATTTTGATGCCCTCCTTATCGAAAGATTTTTTAATGGCGAGCAGCAGATCGCATTTCATCGCATAGGAAGCCGTGTCTGTATTGCACCAGGCTTCGGCGCAGAGGTTCACGGAAAAATGATCGAGGCTGGTAACCCTTACGGGAACGTTTGGAGATTCCTTCTGCATCCATTCCGGGGTCCGGCTATCATAATAATCGGGATGGACGGCAACAAGCCTTTGAATTTCGGAAATTGCCTTGTCAATATCGGCATCATAAGCCAGGGGAATGTTAAGGAAGATACAGACCCGGTTGAAATTCACATTGGAATTAATAACGACCTCGTTGCTGATCAGGGTATTCGGGATGATCATCCTCCTGTTTTCCCCGCTCCGTATGACAGTGAATCGCAGATTGATATCTTCCACGATGCCATTTTTACCATTATTCAGTTCCACGTATTCACCTACGCGGAATGGTTTATACATAAAAATAAAGATGCCGCTGATAATGTTTCCGAATGTCTGCTGGGCGGCAAGCCCGATGATAACGGATAAAATACCTGCGCTGGCCAGGAGGGTCGTTCCGATTTTCTCCAGGCCGGGTAGGAGGTGAAAGACGATGATAAGGGCAAGGATAAAGATGGTGAAACTGGACGCGGTTTTAAGCAATCGGAAGTTAGTGGGACTGACATTCAGGTTTTTCGAAGAATGCAGGGCGTAACGTGTAAGCGCTTTGCGCGCGATATAAGAGAATATAAAAGCAAGACCCAGTATTACCACGATCAGGATTACTTGTCTCATATCTGTCAGAACCGGTTTCATATCCCCAAGTTATTCATTTTTCGGTTTGCGGGTGAAAAAAGGAGGGCGGTGTATTGGGTCCAGCCTAGTGATGGGCGATAAAAATAGGCAACTTATGGTCGTGGTTCAGGTCCTCCGCAAAGCTGCGTTTGGTCTATGCCCCTGGCGGAAGGAACGTGGCCGATGCCACTAAACTATTCAATACAGGGCGTTGGATTTATGATTTTTATCAGGAAAGATGTGATTTTTCGCATTGAGGAAGATTGCAGTAACTGTACTATTTTTTCAGACGATATTTCCTATTTACCTTTGGATTGTTGAAATAAGCATTTAATTGTTCATCGGTCATATTGCTGGTCTCTTCCAAAGGTATATCGATCAATTGCAGTTGGGTCTGTTTCAATTCCATTTTGAGGTTATTGATCTTTTTGACGATATCCCCATCCTTTTCCCCGATCAGCATATTATCCTGCATGGTAAATTCCAGTCTTTTGATGGAAGATCGCACCAATACCGCCTGGTTCTGCTCGACGGTTAGCGGAGGGGCCGCCGCTTCCTTTACAGGAACTATGGCTACTCCCACACTGGGTAATATCTTGCCGGTGTTTTGTGCGCCAGTCCCTGCCGAAGATGTCAGGACTGTACCGCTTAGGCCAGTGGCGGCCGTGGCCAGGTCGAAGCCCGTCCGGGTATTCTTAGTCCGGGTTTCGGAGAGGTTAGTAATAGCTTCAAATTTTTACAGTTTCTGGAGCCTTTTCTGAGCGGGTACTTAATAGAGACCTCAAATAGTCAAATCTGAGCGACTCGCAGCCCTTCCCAATATAGAGGAAAAGGAGATGATGGGTGGGCTTACTTTTATGTATAACGACAAAATGTGTGTGGGCATTATCAAAGACGAATTAATGTGCCGCTTTGATCCTGCGCTTCATGAGACCGCTATTTCAAAAACGGGTTGCAGGACCATGGATTTTACTAAAAGACCAATGAGCGGTTATGTTATGATCGACGAGAGCGGGATGAAAACTCAAAAGGACTTTGAATATTGGATCAGCCTTGCTTTGGATTTCAACAAGAAAGCCAAGTCCTCGCGGAAACGAAAATAAATTATAGGTTTTGATGCTTGCCGGCAAATTTGGGAGGCCAACATTCATTTCATGAATATTGGCCTTATGATCTGCCCCCAAAGGCAATATTCCCCGGGGCCTTAGCATTTTTTAATCTGACATATATTGCGCCAGTAGGTCAACCCTTTCGAGAGGGTAAGGTTTTTTCGGGACGAAGCACTCAGCAGAATCGTGCTTAATGTCCTATTCCATCAAATAACCTGGTCATTTCCCTGGTTTAATCCTTTTTCATTTTTAATTTGTCAGCTATCAGCTTGCCGATTTTTACTCCGACGTTATGACTAACCTCTAGGGAATATTTATAATGTATCCCTCCATAGAACCTCGAATCTTTAACTTCCTCTGATGCATCTCTAAAAGATTTGTATGATCTCCTGGGAATACCGAATTCAATCTCAGTAGTGTCAGTGAAAGAAAAATTGTCTCCGAACACGCTGGTTAAAGCTTCTGAGGCCGAAGCAGAAATGTAGCAATGCCCGCATGTATATTCCGGAAATGGTGGGGTTTGCAAATGAGGTCTCCAATTAGGGTCAAAATATTTATTTATTACGGTCTCGGGCCTCACCGTATTGTAGCGATATTTGATATTCCAGCACTGGATAAAGGCATCAAACAGAGAAATAGCTGTTTTTGCAGATGCATAGANNCTTCTTGCGGCAATGCCGGCTATACTCATCCAATGACCTCCCGGCGAAAATTTCTTAGTGCCAAACATCAGATGCCCGGAAACATTTAATTTAAATGGATTGTCGTCCCAAAAATCTGCTATAAATGCCTGTTCGGCAGTAAGGCTGTCACCCCTTTCCTGTATTTGTTCCACTTCCCTATAATAGTTGCTTTTTTTATCAGTTACGTCAAAACGGTACGGTGGGGGCGGAAGGAATTCGTTGACACTGTCGACCACCATTTCTCGTATTTCATTCCAATGCGGCTNNTGTACTCAGGTGCCCCTCTCGTTTCAGCATACCTGTCATGCTCGCTCCATTTCATGACCACCGATGAAACCTTGTCCGCATAGGCTACTGAAGCTTTAAATACGTCTGCGGGCATTCCATGGTCAACTGCCATTTTTTTAAGGCTGTCGACAAAATAATTCATACTGCCTGCAGGAAATGTAACGGCTTCTCCGAGATTACAAAAGGCCAGCAGCGAAGCAAATTCAAAGTCAATGGGAGTACTCCTCTCTGGTGCAGGAACATTCGTAAATCCTTTCAATTGGCCTGCGAGCGAATTGAACCGGGACGGATAGCCGGCTGCAATCACTTCATATGCTGCAATGCTCGCATACGCGTAATTTCGGGATGCCACCATCGGACTAAAATTATTCCCCATCACTACTGTATTCAGTTCATGAACAGTAGCGCTGTATAGGTTAGGGTCCTTAAATACTTTATCATAATCCCGCCTGGTATTGCATGATAAGATACAGATGAATATAAGCACGATAAAATGAGATGTTTTCATTTAATTTAGGCTATAAAAAAGGTGGATATGATTTTTGAATATACGGATTTTATAAGGTTTAAAAAAAACAGCGTGCAAATATCTTAAGTGCAGCAGGAGATTTGAACAGTTGGGATAAAGTCTTCTCTTTTCTCTTTTATAGTTTCCGGATTCTTGTCAGCAAAGTTGGAAGTCCTACGTTCATGTTGTGAATATACCAGCCGAGGATGCTCCCAAAAGCTGCATGGGCAAGGGTGACAGTTGTCAGAAACTGGTAGCCTTCCTTGAAGTCGAGACCCAGGCGACCGACACCTAGGGATATGGGAACAGGACTTAGCATGAAGCCTAGCCCCAATAGAATGCCATATAGAGCGCCTATCCAGATTCCACCCTGGCCGACCAAGACGCTATAAATAATTCCGAAAGCTGCGCCGGTCCAGACGTGATAGCTCCAGCCAGCCAAATCAGACCAAAAGTTGGGTCCGCTCGCAAACCTGTCCAGCAAAAGTACGCCGATCAGTTTGGGCAGATCGCCTGGCATACCACCGAGATGAAACCCGCTTTCCCGAACCACTTCTAATCCTACGGTCCCTATAATACCACCCAGTATGCCATTTTTGATTTGCCTGGATATGTCACCGTAGTGCATCCTAGTCGAACCATAGAGTAGGATCAGGGTAAGCAACGTAGATGGAATAAAATACCTTACCGCCAGCGTAGAAAGTTCACCCCTTCCCGACTCCGCTACCGGAAAAAGATTGGGCGCAATGCCGGACAACGATAACACGATAACCAGTAAAATGAATTTTCGCTCATTGTGATCCATATCCCAACGGTTTTTTTAATAACCCTTATTCCTTGCAGGAATAAAGAGCCCGGGGAATTCCCGGGCCTCGTCATCCTACATACTTACCATTTTCATCATCATTTCCAGCTTGCCGTTGAGCATTTCGCCGATCATTTTCAATTTTTTACTTCCTGACGGGAATAAGTCTGAGGGCTTGAAATAATTTACGTAGGTTACCCCGTTGCTCTCATATACGTTAATCCGCACCGGAATGCTTAGGCCGACAGAAGGGTCTTCATCGAACGCCTGTTTTCCTACCGTAGGATTGCCGACAAAAATAGACTCAGCGTTCATCTTCATCCCGCTCATTTCCATGATCTTACCCTGGTTGATCTCCGAGAGCACCATCATACCGCCGCCCGATACGGCCTTTTTGAGCGCATCTACTGTTTCGTCAAAACCTTTGGTAGATTTTACGGTCACCGGCTTGATCAACTGGGCTTGTACGGTATTGGATAAGCCCATTATACCCGCCATGACGATCATGGCAAAAAAAAGCGCTTGGAATTTCAATTGTCCGATTTTCATAATTCAATTTTTTTGATTTACAATAATGTTTTGTATATGATTAGTTGTCGTTTTATAAAGAACCTGACAAGCCGACCGCCTTTTTTTTTCGCGTTGTTAGCCCTTGAACCAATGGTTTTCCAGGCATTCCCTTACCCGAAGCTTTGCCCTGTGTAATATTTGCCAGAAATTTGAAGGGGATATATCCAGTTCATGGCAGATCCGATGGCTATTCCTGCTATGGAGATATTTTAACCGCAACGTGGCAGACCATTTTTCTGGCAATTCATTCATGCAGGCGTTTAGTACCTGGATAAATCCCTTATCGTCCAGCAGATTTCCCTGCTCGTCCTGCAGCGGACCAGGTTGCCCCTTACGCCTGTCTAAGACGCGGAAGTGCAGGGCTATTCTTCGATTTAGGATGGAGTATAGCCAGGTGCCAGGCTCGCACCTGCTTTCGAATTTTTCCAACGATTGGGAGGCCACCAAAAAAGTGTCCTGCACCAGGTCTGCTGCCGTCTCCCTGTCATTGGTCTTTTGTAGGGCCCAGGTAAACATTTTATCTCCGTATCTATCCACCCAGACCCGGATAATATCACTGGACCCCGGTTCTTTTTTTACAGTCTCCATGAATCTTTATGTGGTTATTGTTTGTCGGCTCTCACGAATTTTTCCTCCTTTACAACCAAGGCGACAGTGATCCCGAAAATAATATGCCCCATCAATCCTGCCAGTATCATAACTGTCATAGAACCTGACGATTGCGCCATCTGACTCTCTCCCGACATAGCCCCCATTGCGGTCATGGCCAATCGCCCTATCACAAAAGCAGCCACTCCGAACAAGGCGCCCTTTAAAGCCCTGCTATGCACCCGTTTCAACCACTTGCTAAAGAAATAAACGTACCCCGAGGCAAAGATGATTCCGATCATAAAATGCGCCATCCAGCCTAGCCAAATAGGTATGCCCATCATAGTCGAAAGCATTTCGGGAGGGCTCATTTTAGGCATGCCCAATAGGGCGCCTACGAACATGATTATACTCATCACCGCTGTGCCAGCAATACCGGCCGCTAAAGATTGCTTAATCTGAATTTTCATAACTGTCCTTTCTTGTAAGGACGGAAGAGAAGATCATACCTTACAAAGAAAGTCGCTGGTGGGTGCAAAATGGGAGTTTTGTATAGCCCTCATTCCTGACCTGATACTGACTGGCGGGAGGGGCACGGTACGCTGCCGTAGCTGCAAAAAACACAGCAGTCGCCCTCTTTTGGGCGCACCGTCGTATGGCAATCTTCGCAGGTATAAAAGAACCGGCAGGCATCCACCGGCATTGTTTCCTCCTTCCGATGGCCACACATGGGGCAGGTGATGGTTACCTCATATTTGTATTGTAAAAGCATTTATCCTTGATAATTATCATTTATCAATTGCTCCATGCGGTCCTTGAAGGCTGGGGATAACATTTGATCGGACAGGATCTGTCTGCTTTCTGCGCTTATCTGCCTGGCCTGGCGCTGGAAAAGGCGGCAGAACCTGCACATCGACGTGTGAAAGGTCAATTTCAACCGGTCTATCAGTCTCAACTTCCCCTCTTCCTTTTTCGCCATTAAAAATGTAGCCTCATGGCAGTTCAACATCAGTCTCGTTCTCATTTGCTTTACTTTTTTAACCAGTGCTTTTCCAGGCATTCCCTTATCTGCAACCTGGCCCGGTGAATAAGCACCCAATAGTTAGTCGGTTTAATGCCTAAAACCTTACAAATTTCTTCTGAATCCTTTTCTTCCAGGTATTTTAGGATGAAGACCATTTTAGGCAAGGCTTTCAGATGTTCTTTGCACCAATCGATCATCCTTTGCATTTCCTTATGTTCCATCGGATTATCCGGTTCGGCCCAGGGTTTGGGGCGCCTGTTCTTTCGCCACATTCCGTCTTCCCCGAACCTGCCGTCGGGCCCCTCCGGCCCCTCGTTTTCTAATGGTAGAATCTCGGTCCGCAGGCCGCGATAGTGGTCGGCGATCTTATTACGGAGGATAGCAAAGAGCCAGTTCTTTTCAGACGCTTCACCCTTAAAGGCGGCGAGCCCTTTCAGCGCAGAGAGGAAGGTGTCCTGCACGATGTCTTCCGCTACCATAGTATCCTTTACGCGTGGCAGCGCATATTGAAATAATATATCGCCGTATAAAATTACCCATTGCCGTGGATCGGCCATACCTTTTGAATTGCCCATATTTACGCTGCATTGACGCTAAAATTACAATTTCCAGGCATATCCACCTCATTTGAGTACCTGCCGGGACGTCGGCAAATCACTTTAAAAAAAGTCCCGGCCTGTTGTAAGGATTTGTTGCTTTCCCCGACCTTACTGTTAGTCACTCACTCATTTCTAAAAACAAGAGATTATGAAAAATGCAATTCGCCGCACAAAGGTTTTCAGCCTATGTTTATTTTTCGCAGCCATTTTTATGTCCGGGTTTTCCGCGACAGCACAGTCGTCGCCTAATGTCATTGCGGTGATCAACCGTGCAGACTGGTGCCCTGTTTGCAAGACCAACGGACCCCGGGTTATGCAGGAAGTAATGGCCGCCTGCAAGGATATGAAGGTTAAGTTCGTTATGAACGACCTTACCGACAAAAAGACCATTGCGCAATCCAAAGTAACACTCCAAAAGGAAGACGTCTACAAGGCCGTCGAGGGACAAACCTTCACGGGGCTGATCATCCTTGTCGACAACAAAACAAAAAAGGTGATACAAACGATCAGCGTGGCAGAGCCTACGGAAAAAGAGGGGGACAAAAAACTTACTGGTGTCCTGCTATATGGATTATCCCATCTATAAAAAAACAGTCCGAATACCGCTTTTTATCATCCCAACTATTCCGCCTTAAAAACCTACCTTTTCATAAGCCATGCCAAGCATTTATAAATAGAGCACTCGCCTCTTGGCATTGTATCAAGTGAATGTATATACGAAGGCAGCGAAAAAAAGACGATTTATTCCGAACTGCATAAGCATATGCAAGGCTGCTGCAATAAGGCAAGGCATCAAAATCCTTTCGCTGCTCACGCGTCTGTGCGAAATGGGAATAGTACATCGATTCCGGTGGGTTATTTGCCAAGGAACTATAAGGTGCATCCTTTTGCATTCCGGAAGAAAAAGTAAAAACCGATGTAGCGAGATTTTTCATTTCTTTATTACCGTGAGAAGTAATGCGAAGTCCCAATGAAACCTGGTGTGCTTCCGCGAGAAGTTTTTAGGTTCGGGAGAAAACCCTCATTACAAAAAAACCTCATAACACATTGTTAGTCAATTTGCTATGAGGCCCAGCGGAGAGAGAGGGTGTTGAACCTGTCCTCTGAAACCCTTATCAGATAAGGGTTTTAAATATTCTTAAGGAATACAGGTCTCCGAAAAGTCTCCGTCTTGAACTGATTTTATGCAAGGGTTTAAAATCTTCTTATAAACGCTTATAGCACAAAGAACTATAACTAAGTTAGCGATAAGAGAGAATATTAGTCAAAATATTTTTTGCAATCGCATTCTTTTTAGGTTATCTGATCCTGGAAATTTTGTTAATTATTTTCATATTTGGATTTATAATATTCTTTAATATCTACAAACTGCAAAACCAGTATTGAACTATCGACGTTGGTATATTCTTATCTGTAAAACCCGCTTAAGCTGAACCCAGCGTGCCGGTCTCTTTTAAAGCTAGAATTAAATGACGAATGGGAGTCAAGACGTCTGGATTTTCCACATTGGGTTATCCAGCATCCTATTGAGCCCATCTTCTGTTGATGCAATAATATTTAACATCCTACAATGTGAATTTGAATCCGGTAATCGATTCATACAATTAAAAGGACTAGCTTTTTACTATTTTAGATTTGCCAACTTTTCTTTTACTTGGAAAATTTCACTCATATTGTGCTGAATAGACACCTGGAGATTCGATGACTGCAAAATTAAGGACTGGATCTTCAACTCATTATTCCGGACTTCTGTTTCCCTTTCTTCAGGCAATCTGCCAAAATGAAAAGCCTTAATTGTCGTCATTTCATCATTAGCTGTATAAATTGAAGTCTTCAACTGGATCAAACTATTTTGCTGGCGATTTAGCAAATCGTTACAAAAAATCAAGGAATCGCGAAGGACCGCTTTGAGAGAATCCGCCTTTTTTATTTGATTGATTTCAGCAAATCGAATGGAATCATCTTTTATCTGTTGTGACATTAATAAGGACGTTTTTTCATTTTCGTTAAGACCGCAAGAAATAATCATTAAGGTTGTGACTAAAAGAGCCATGAATATTATTGACTTCATGAGATAAAGGTTTAAGGTTAAATTACTTGGGATTTCATAAAAGATTCCTTAAAATAGGGTTGTTTTAGAACGGAACATTCTTCTCATTATTGTTTTTACTTTAATGGTATACATGTAAATACTTATTCTTTTAAGAAATAAGTTTTACGAATCAGAAACCGGATGCTTTCTCTGCAATTGTAAATTCAGTTGATGATAACTCCATCCCACTGGTCTCTTTTTATAGCTAATTTAAAATGGCGGATGGGTGTCAAGGCATCTGAATTTTCCAGGCCGGCTTTGATACTTGTGGCCGCAGTCCTCGCAATTGCCAGCGGTTTCTTCCGCCCGACAATTTTCTGTACACAACGATCCCCCTCTCCATTTATCTTTTACATTTGATTGAAAAACATGCCAAAAAAGGGAATTCTTCGCCCGGTGTATATAGCGTTTGAAAAGGGTAC
>PLXD01000194.1 GCA_003151295.1 Chitinophagaceae bacterium
ACGATGCGGAAGTAGAATCCCTTGTAAAGATCATCACCTCCTGCCAGAAAATACCCATCGTGATCGGAGGCGGTCATAACAATGCATATCCCCTGATTAAGGGAGCAGCCAAAGGGTTGTATCAGGCGGGCCTGATACCGTTGGCGCAAATCAATTGCGTGAATTTAGACGCGCATACAGATTACCGTCCCTCGGAAGGACGCCATAGCGGAAATGGCTTCCGCTATGCGGAAGAGGATGGCTATTTGCAGAAATACTGCGCGATCGGTATTCATGAGAACTACCTGCAGCAGAATGTTTGGCTGGATATTGTCAACAACCCGTTCATGGATTTTATCACCTACGAGGATATTTTTATACTGGAGAAAAGGAATTTCATCCAATCCGTAGCGCATGCCACCGGTTTTACGGAAGACAACTATATCGCCCTCGAGCTGGACCTGGATTGTATCGAAGATACCTTGTGCAGCGCCGTAACGCCTTCCGGCCTTTCTCCACTCCATGCCCGGCAATATGTGACCTTCGCGGCCACCGATTCAAAGATTGCATACCTGCATATCTGCGAGGGGGCGGCCGCGTTGAGCGATGGCCGGAAGAGCGTCACCATAGGCAAACTGATCAGCTATATCGTCAGTGATTTCATCAAGGCGAGAGATTAAGCAGGCAATTCAACCGGCGGTTTAAAACAGGCGGGAGATTAAATGATCGGAGGCAGGGGGCTAAAAGGGGATACCTATATTCACATAGCCGATCACGCGTCTGGATTGGTCGCTATACATGGCGCTCAGTTCGAGCGGCCCCAATGCAAAATTATAGGTAAAGGTCATCGCATATCCCGATAGAAAGTCCGGGATTGTAAAGAAGTTGCTTTTGCTGATAAAATTGGAGAAAAGGACATTGGCCCTGCCCGTAAGGTAGGTATTGCTGAATAGCTGGTAACGCAGTCCCAATTGTGCGGTCGCGACATTGGGGGTATAGAAAGTTCCTTCCCGCAGCCCCGCAAAAGGGATCTGGTTATGAAAGATGCTCGTCATGCCGCCGATAGAAAATTCATTCATGACATTGTTATTATATTGGAGGNNTTCAGTCCCCCCTGGATATGTGTCAGCAGGGTATAGCGGCTTGCCAGGGGGATATATTTGTCCAGGGAGAATAATATCCTTGGGTAGGGAGTAGCCGAGAAGTTGGTATCCGAACCCGTGGTATTGGAAGCGTAATATTGAACATTGGGATCCTCCTGAAAAACATAATCCGCTTCTGCTTCTATTTTCGCTCCCCTCATGGGATAAACAGGCCTGTCCAGGGTATTGCTCCGGATGAAGAAATAGCTCGTCGTAAAATTGTTTCTCCCTTTGAACTCCAGGCTGGAAGTGATGGATGGGTCGTAGCCGAGCCATTCGAACCGGTTGCCGATCCCGAAGGTGAGATCCCTGTTCGTAGAATAACCAAACCTGCCATCCACCTTCAAATAGTTCTGGGTATACAACCCGGCTTCTTTATAGGAATTGTTATAGGTAGTGATGCTGAACTGGTCGAACTGCGTTCCCAGGGTAAAAGCGAAGTTTGCCCGCCTGCTGAAGTATTGAAGATGTTCCGCCCGGACCCTGAAATTCTGCCCGATGTTCAGGGTCACCAAGCTTCGGGAAGTGGGGGTGAAAAAATTCCGGCTCGTCAGGTTGATGATGGCGCTGATCCCGCTGAATTGGTTATAATTAAGCCCCAGTTTAGCGAAGGTGAGCGGGTTCTCTTCGACTTCGAATACGATCTTACTCGTGCCGTCATCCTGCGGGATCAGCGAATAGGTGATACGGGTATAATAACGGGTGCCGTAAGCCCGTCTGACCATCCGCGAGAGATTGTCGGCCGAATAGTAATGATTGATCTCCAGATCCATGGTCTGGACGAAAAATTCTTTATTCGTATGATTCAGGCCCTTGACCTCGTAAGAAGATATTTTTACATTCTGTTTGTTGGGCAACCGGTTATTATTGATTGTTTGAGGCCCGTAGAGCGCATTGAGGGAATCGGCCAGTTGCTTGAACCGGGGATATAACTTGCGGCCGGCTTCTATACCTACCTGCAGGATATCATTGGTTTCTCCAAAGCTTGCCATGCCGTATTTATCCAGTTGGAGGGGGACATAGATATTACAAAGGGGCACTTCGGCACGGGTGTCTTCTGCTTCCCGGAAGAATGCCACCTGCAGCAGGACCTTTATGGCCGTCGTCACTTTTGCCGAAGTCAGCAGGGGGCCCGCTACGTTACTGCCGATCACAAAATCGGCTCCCATCTCTTTGACATCTTTGACGGGGAAATTCCTGACCACGCCTCCATCCACCAATTTTGTGCCATTGTATTCCACAGCTGTAAAGATCGTTGGGATAGCCATGCTGGAACGCAGGGCCGAGACGATCTCGCCGGTATCCAATACCACGGCATCGCCGGTGGAAATATCGGTGGCAATGCATTTAAACGGAATGGAGAACTGGGAGAAGTCTTTGATATTATAGACCGGCCGGAACAGCTCCGAGAATTTCAACCACAGTTCCTGGGCTTCCAGCACTCCTGTAGAGATCCGGAACCAATGATTGACCCAGGGCAGCTCTATATCATACTTGCCATATTCATCTTTTTCCTCCATGATGATGCTTCTCATGGAGGAAAGGTTGGACAGCAACAGGTCCCAGTCGATCCGGCGGGTGATCTTCTCGATGGAGTCGGCGGAATAGCCCACTGCATAAAGGCCGCCGATAATACTGCCCATGCTGGTACCGGTGATATAATCGATTTTAAGCCCTGCCGAATCGATGGCCTTAAGGATGCCGATATGCGCCAATCCCTTTGCTCCGCCTCCACTAAGTGTCAGTCCTATCTTCGGGCGCCCTGTCGGGGGGGAAGTTTGCGCATGAGCGGTCGCCGTAACGAGTAAGAATAGAAAGAAGTAAGCAGGGAAATATTTCATCAAAATGGTTGTCGCATAGTTTTTCGGTCTTATAAAGACCTTGTTTTAAAGAGAAATGCCGGTCTCTATAGGATATCCACAATTTAATACAGGAACAGAAATATGGGATAATTATTTTAAGGATTCCGGGTGCTTTCCAGTCCCTCCAGTTCGACTATCTTTTCGAATACCTGCTCATATTGGAGGTTTGCCTGGCTCAGTTCATTTGCTGCCTTCTTATAAGCCGTCTCCGCCAGCATGAATTTATTCCTATCCGAGTACGTGGATGGATCCGATAAGGATGCTTCGAGCGACACTTTTTGTTTCGTCAGCACAGCGATCTTTTCCTCAAGTTCCCGGAATATCCGTTGTTGTTTTTGCAGCTCCTTTTTGGCCTCTTTGTTGATCACCGTTGGTCCGTTAACCACAGGCGCCGGGGTTTTGGCCGGCGCAGGGGAAGAGGGATTGCCGCTCTTAGCAGGCTCGGTTGAGGCTTGCCCCCTTCCCTGTGACGCGGAGGGGGATCCGGATGATCCTGATCCTGCGCCCTGGGACTTTGGGTTTGGCGCCTGTGGCCTGGATGCGGCTGCCCCAGCTGTCTGGGCTGCTTTAAGACTTCTTTCCTTCCAATCCACCCATTCGTCATAGCTGCCTTTGAATTCCCTGATCAGGTGATTGTCTATTTCCCAGATCTTATTGGCGGTTTTGGAAATAAAATAACGATCGTGACTGACAAGCAAAAAACTACCCTCGTACTTGTTAAGGGCCTCGATCAACAAATCGCAGGAATGCATGTCCAGGTGGTTGGTAGGTTCATCCAGCAACAGGAAATTGGCCTTGCTGATGATCGTTTTAGCCAACGCGACCCTTGCTTTTTCTCCGCCGCTCAATACTTTTATCTTTTTATCGACATCGTCTCCGCTGAACAGAAAGCAACCCAGTAAGACGCGGAGCTCCAGGTCTGTTTTCTGGCTGCCGGCTACTTTCATTTCCTCGAGGAGCGTGTTATTGACATCCAATGCTTCCATTTGGTGCTGGGCATAAAAGCTTTCTTCGACGTTATGGCCCCAGATACGTTCTCCGGTTGCAGGTTCTGTGCCTGCAATGATTCGCAGGAGGGTGGATTTCCCTTTTCCATTGGCGCCGATCAGAGCAATCTTATCGCCACGGTTGATTTCTGCCGATGCATTTTCCACAATCGTTATTTCCCCGAATTGCTTGGTGACGTCTTTTAGGGTCGCCAGCACCCGGCCGGGGGTCTTGTCTATGCGAAAATTGATCTTAATGTTAGGGCGTTCGATCTCTACATCTTCAATTCGATCTATCTTATCGAGTCTTTTCATGGCGCTCTGCGCGGCTGCGGCCTTGCTGGCCTTGGCCCGGAAG
>PLXD01000236.1 GCA_003151295.1 Chitinophagaceae bacterium
GCAAATACTGGATGTATTGGGGCGACCAGTCCATATGGGCCGCTGTCTCAGATGACCTGGTTAACTGGACACCTGTTGAGATGGCTCCAGGTGAAAAGCCGCCCGTGCCCCTGAAAGGGCAGGCGGTGAACATGCCTGCCTTAAGAGTGGTAGTCCCTACACGACAAAAGAAGTTTGACAGCGATCTGGTCGAATCAGGCCCTCCCGCCATGCTCACGGATAAGGGCATCCTCCTTATCTACAATAGCAGGAATGTTCATGCTATTGGGGACCCTTCGCTGCCTGAGGGTGTTTATACGGCCTCCCAGGTGCTCCTGGATAAGAAAGATCCGTTGAAGATACTTTTCCGGCTCGATAATTATTTTATCAAGCCGGAAAAGCCTTATGAAATTTCAGGACAGGTCAACCAGGTATGCTTTTTAGAAGGGCTGGCCCAATTCCATGATAAGTGGNNGTATTTGTATTATGGCACCGCGGATTCGAAAATAGCGGTAGCGGTGAGGCCTTTCTAAAACTCATCGGTCCTTGCGAAATCGTTCTTTCTGTACATCCATTGGCCGCCGGTGAAATCCGGGAAATCCACTGTCTGATTGCCCGATTCAATGGACTTTTCGCTCAGGGGGGTGATGGCGCTCCATGCGGCCGCATCATAAACATCCTGTGGAGTGGCGACCTCACGTTTAATAGATTCTACAAAAGCATGCAACAGNNCATTTGTCAAACCAGGGTTGTTCCGGCGCCCATTCATCGTCTTTGCCGGATCCGTCTATATACACGCTGTTATTGACGTCCATCCAGAGGCCCTTTGTGCCCTGTACCCTGAATCCCAGGGAATAGGGACGGGGAAGGTCGGTATCATGCTGTAAAAGCATGGTTTCTCCATTGGCGCATCTGATCTGGGTGGTGACAACATCTCCCAGCTTGAATTCGACTTTCGCATTGGGGTTATTGGTGCCTCCCTTGCTGACGATATAATCATGGAGTCCTCTGGCCTTGCTGCTGAAAGAGCATAAGGAGAGGAAACGGTTTCCCCTGTTGATATCCGCCATCATGGCGATCGGTCCTACGCCATGGGTAGGATAAAGATCGCCGTTTCGATGCACGGAATGAAAGGTGCGCCAGCGGGCTTCGCCATTTGCTTTCTCACCGAATTCCACGTCGGAATTATTCGGATTGCCGCCGTTGTTGAATTTGATGCCCCGCAGGTTATGCTGGTAACCTCCCTGCAGATGAAGGATCTCTCCGAAAAGGCCCTGACGGACCATATTCAGCGCGGCCATCACATCGCGGCGATAGCATACGTTCTCAAGCATCATCACATTCGCCTTGTTCTTCTCGGCAGCTTTTACCACATCCCAGTGCTCTTCCAGGGTGAGGCCCAGTATCACTTCCGTTGCCACATATTTGAGGCCGGCGGACAGGGCATCCAGGATCATCGGGCAATGCCATTCCCAGGGAGTAGCGATGACGATTCCATCCAGGTCTTTTAGCTCCAATAATTTTCTGTAGGCGTAGTTATCTCCCGAGAACACTTTCGGCATGGGCTTACCTGAATCCTTCACAAGATCATTACTCGCTTTCAGACTATCGGCATCAATATCGCAGATGGCTATGACATCTACGTCCTTTCGTCTTAAGGCCAGACTAAGGTGACCCCGTCCCCGGCCGCCTACACCGATAAAACCCAATCTCACTTTCCGGTCGGGCGCTTTACCCGCAAATAACCCGGCGGGATCGATCATCGTTAATCCGGCCGAGGCCATTGAAACATCTTTTACGAATTTTCTTCTGGAAGAAGTCATGATTATCTTGATTTAAAATGAATGAGTCGTAACAGGTGACAAATTAATAGTCTTTTAGGAGCAATGACACCTCAAACGTTTGCGCAAAATGAAAGTACTAACATATTTCCGTTCGCTGCCATTCTAAAAAAAATCACTCAATCGTTTGCGTAACGGCAGCAATCGATTGAGTGAAACAAGGGCTGGTTTTTTATTCAATTTTTATGCTACATTGATCTCAAGTAAGGGCATTCGGAGTCAGGAACAGAAGCAAAGTGATCCCTCACGAATCGATAGGCAGGTATTAAAGGTGAGATTTTATCAAGACGAACAGGTATTTCCTTCATATTGTTTCTTTCGGCTGAGTGTTTATTTTCCAGGCTGTGTTGTCTTCACAATTAAGCCTGGATTTTTTTTATCTCCCCATCACGCATCTCCGGACGTTTGTCTGATACCGGTATGTGCGGAAAAATGCCGATATTAGCGCATACGATCGATTAAATTAAGATAAAATTATCCCGCATGGCACCGAAACTTCCCCGCATGTTATTAAAATTCAAAGTCCTGGTATTGCTTTTCGCACTGGCTTTGTCTTCCGTGAACGCGCAGAACACGACCCCCAAAAAACGAATCGGCAATGAGACCCCGCAGCAGAAAGAGAAGCGGATGGCCTGGTGGACGCATGACCGTTTCGGTATGTTTATCCATTGGGGCCTGTATGCGCTTCCTGCCCGCCATGAATGGGTAAAGCATAACGAAAAGATGAACAATGAACAGTATCAAAAATATTTCGACACATTCAATCCCGATCTCTTCGACCCCAAGACCTGGGCCAAATCGGCCAAGGCGGCAGGCATGAAATACGCCGTGCTGACGACCAAACACCATGAAGGCTTCTGTTTGTTCGATTCGAAATACACGGATTATAAGGCTACCAACACGGGAGCCAAAAGGGACCTGGTCAAAGAATTCGTAGAGGCTTTCCGTGCCGAGGGGATCAAGGTCGGGTTTTATTATTCATTGCTCGACTGGCATCACCCCGATTATACTATCGATGAGATACATCCCCAAAGCCCCGCGAGCGGTGCAGATTCCGCTTATGACCGGCTCAATAAGGGAAGGGATATGAACAAATACCGGGCTTACCTGCGTAACCAGGTCAGGGAATTGCTCACGAATTATGGCAAGATCGATATTCTCTGGCTGGATTTCTCCTTTCCAGGTAAACATGGAAAGGGTAGGGACGATTGGGGTTCTGTTGAACTGCTGAAGATGATCCGGCAATTGCAGCCCGGTATCATCGTGGATAACAGGCTGGATCTCGACGACTATGCTGATGGCGCAGATTTCGCCACACCCGAACAGGTCAAACCTTCGGAATTAAAATCGGATTACGGGGGCATGCCCTTTGAGACCTGCCAGACCTTCTCAGGCTCCTGGGGATATTATAGAGACGAGAACACCTGGAAAACCATTCATGAGTTGCTGATGCTATTGATTACTTCGGTCAGCAAGAGCGGCAACCTGATCCTGAATGTTGGGCCAACAGCCCGGGGTGTTTTCGACTATCGTGCCCAGCGGGCGCTGACCGCCATTGGCGATTGGATGCAATATAATAACAAGGCGATATACGGCTGTAAACAAGCTCCGGAAGGCTATGAAGCGCCGATAGGCACCCTGCTGACCTATAATCAGGAGACCAAAAGGCTGTACCTGCATTTGACGAATTACCCATTTTTGGACCAATATCCTCACGGCATGGTGACCCTGCACGGTTACAAGGATAAGTTCAAGTATGCACAGCTTCTCAATGATGATTCGGAAATAAAATGGCAGGCAGTGGAAGGAACTGATGATGTCGTCCTGACCCTGCCTGCCCTGAAGCCCAATATAGAAATTCCCGTTGTGGAACTGATCCTCAAATAAGCCGCCGAAGGTGGCTTGGCCGAAGGCTCATCATCAAACCGTTCGCCGGGATGCACTAAATTCAAAGGAAGGGCATCCCGGCAAACAAATAAGCCGCAAGCCTTCTAACGCTGACCATACATAACGATCGAGGCTTTGGCCAGGGTAGCAAAGAAGATATTAAAACCGATTACTGCCGGTGTTGCCGTCTTATCCACCTGCAGTTTGCTTTTAAGGGCATATACAGTGATCAGGTATTCGTGGGAGGGACCGGGAGGAGGGCAGGGGCCGCCATAGCCGGGCTTGCCGAAATCGGTTACAGCCTGGATCGCGTCGGCGGGAGCAATTGATTTGGAAGGATCTCCCGCGCCGGATTTGAGTTCCATAATATTGGCTGGGATATTAAAGATCAGCCAATGCCAGAACCCGCTGCCGGTAGGGGCGTCCTTGTCATAGATCGTCACGGCGAAACTTTGGGTTCCTGCAGGAGTGTTCTCCCAATGCAATTCGGGAGAAATATTCTGCCCGGAACAGCCGAAACCGTTAAAGAATTCTTTGTTGGTCGCCTGTCCTCCGATATCACTGCTTTTCAGGGTGAAGGTTTGTGCAAAACTCAGTTTACCGATCATAATGACCGATGCGAGAAGGATAATTTTTTTCATAAATCGATGAATTTATTTACGGATCAAAAATAGGTTTCCTTTTCATCTCCGCAAAGGCTATCGGTTCGGCTATCTCCATTTTCCGTCGAAGGATCCATTTATTAGGCGGATCTCCATTTCTTCCGGACCTCCTCCGGACTGGCGCCCGATGAAGGAATCCTGCAGGAGCTTCGTATCGAAAAACAAAAGGATGCTGCTATAGTTTCCGGAAGGAGATGTTTTTTCCGTCATCAGGCAATTGCCCCTGGTTTTATTCCAGGGCGCCTTCGTCTTACCTTCCGCCTGCCGTTCTGCATTGCTGTTTTCGGGAAGGAGGGGAATCCCGGGCGAACGGCGGATCGTCTCCGGCTCAGACCTGTAGCGCGCCTTCCTGGGCGGCTTTGCCTTCCAAACCGCTCTCTTGACCGAGGAATCCGGGAACCGGCTCATCGGGCACTTTGCCGGCCATATAGCCTTTCATGGAATAAAAGAGTATATAGGCATAGCAGGGAAGCACACACATGAAGAAGGAAAGGTTATTGGCTATATGTAACTTGTCTTTAAAATAGCTGTAGACCAGGGGAATGATCCCACCCCCTACAATTCCCATGATCAGCAGGGCCGAACCTGTTTTGGTAAAACGCCCTAAGCCTTTGATAGCCAGCGGGAATATGGCAGGCCACATCAGTGCATTGGCCAATCCCAGCAGTGCAATGAAGCTGATGGCCGTATAGCCGGTAGTCACATAAGTCCCTACCGAGAATACGATACCCAGGATGGCTGAAATTTTTAATCCCGTCTGTTGTGAAATGATCCTGGGGATCGTGATAATACCTGCAATATATCCAAGCAGCATCGCGGCCAGGGTAAATGCGGTGAAATACTTGGTGATGTCCAGGGGAAGCCCCTGGGCCTTTCCATAAGTTCCAATGGCATCCCCTGCCATTACCTCAACACCGACATACAGGAAAAGACAAATCACCCCCAGCAATAAATGAGGGAATTGAAAAATGCTCGATTTTGTTTTTTGCTTACCCAGCGCTAATTTTTCTTCTTTGTCCGTATCGATCTCCGGCAAAGGCGAAAACCTGATCAGGATGGCCAGGACTATCAGGCTTAGGGTCAAGACGATGTAAGGTGTCACAATCCTGGAAGCCAGTTCATTGAGCAGTCCTGTTTTAAGAATCGCGTCCGTAGCCGCATTAATTTTATTCTCAAGGGCCGTGGCATTGTTTAGTACGACCGCGCCCAATATGATGGGGCTGATCATGCCCGCCACCTTGTTGCAGATCCCCATGATGCTGATGCGCTGGGCCGCACTTTCGATCGGGCCTATAATGCTGATATATGGATTGATGGCCGTTTGCAGGATGGACATACCCATACTCTGCACGAATAATCCCGTGAGGAATAAGGGAAAGCTCCTGGCATTGGAGGCCGGGATAAAAATAGCCGATCCGCCGGCAATGACTAGTAACCCCAAGGCCAATCCCTTCTTGTAACCCGTCTTTTTCAATAAATACGAGGAAGGAATAGCCAGGAAGAAGTAGCCAATGTAAAACGCAAATGTCACAAAGAAAGCCTGGATATCATTATCCAACTGGCAGGCCAACTTGAGGAATTGGATCAGGGTTCCGTTCAGCCACGTGATGAATCCCAGTATAAAGAATAACACACCCATGATAAAGATCGCCTTAAAATTGCTGGATGCCTGGCTATTCAGTTGCTTTGGTTGCGTCATACCGTGTTTTTAATGATTTTAAAAGCTAAAAATACGAAAACAAGGCCTTTTAGAGGTGTTTTTTAAATAAAATACCACTCTTTCAAGATATTTTAAAATTTATAAAGTGAAATAAGACACTCTATGCAAAATTTCTACACCAGCGACTCCACGTAGTGAACGACCATTTTATTTAACAGGCTCTCTTTTTCCGTCAATCGCTGCAGGAGGGTGATCTGATTATGTGTCCTTACAAGGTTATGACCTTCGTACTTCGCCCCATAGTAGACATCCTTATTCAGGTGGTCCGTCAGGAACCGGATGGCCTGCATATAGGTCATGAATTTGCCGGCATAGACGGCATGCTCGATCTCAACGGTACTAAGTTCGCTTCTCATTTCGCCAAGATAGCCGCTCACGATGGCCCTGAAATATTCTTCCCGGATACTAATGAGGCTTAAGTCCTTTTCTTCTTCACTAACAGGAGAGAGATAGGTGCGCATCATATCCCCGAAATCGCTGATGAAGTAGCCGGGCATGACGGTGTCAAGGTCTATGACACAGAGCCCGTTGCCTTCTTTATCAAACAGCACATTGCTGATCTTGGTATCATGATGGGTCACCCGGGTTTTAAAACCGGGATGGTGCTTGATATCTTCGAACTGGTCCAGGATGTATTTGTATTGCCGGATCGTGTCAATGGCCTGTTTGGCTTCTTCGATCCGCGCAGGATCGCCTTTCGACAGGGCTATTTCGAATTGTTGGCAACGAAGGGAGAGATTATGGAAATCAGGCAAAGTAATATTAAGGCTCTCCGCAGGGAAACCCGAGAGCAGCCGGGTGAACTTACCGAATTGCCGCGCCGCATTGAAAGCCAGCGAGCTGGCCGGCACTACCTCGTAGGTATAGGAGTCGGTGACAAAGGGAAGCAGACGGAAGTAGCCGTGAATATTATTATAAACCATACTACTCTGGTCCAGGGTCGGAATGGGCTTTACGAACAGGTATTCCGGGAAATGCCTGTGTAAATAAGCTGCCAGGAGATTGAGGTTTTCTGCGATGAATGCAGGCTGCTTGAAGACATGGTGGTTGATACATTGAAGGATATATTCTTTACCGTTGTAACTGACCTTCCAGGTGTTATTAATAAGGCCGGTGCCGAAGGGTCGGATTGTTGCTTCGTCTGCCGTAATACCGTAGGCTGCTAGGATCTCAAAAAGCATTTTATTTTTTAATTGGGATAAGAAATGGAACAGTCCGTCAAACTTAACTAAGAAGAATGAGTATTCATGTAAACAAACGATTGCGCGTTTTTTGCCCGGGCCGTACCAGCGGTCTTTTATTTATAGGAAACAGCCTGCTTATTTATTCTGGTTGAGCATCAGTTGGGACTCGAGGATGACCTTATAATAGGTAGTGGCTTCGGGTTGTTCGTTGCTCTTCCCCAGCAGTTCCACCAGGGTCTCGGTCGCCTTTTGCCCCTGCTGGTAGGGGAACTGTTCTACAGAGGCCAGGGGAGGGAATGCCGTATAATGGCTGAGGGGTAGGTTGGAATAGCTTACAAAAACGATGTCCTTATTGATCCTGAGCTTCTTATGACGGGCATACTGCACCGCGTCAAGGGCTACATAGTCATTAAAAACGACGATGGCCGTCGGCTTTCTTCGAAGAGATAGCAGGCTTTGCATAGCGGTTTCCGTCCCTTCCCGCGTAAGATCGGAGGCGACCATCAGGTTAGGATCGAATTTGAGGCGGTATTTTTTCATGGCTTTGATATAACCTTCCACCCTTTGCTGGCTGGCGAATAGCTTTTCGGGCCCGTTGATCATTCCTATGATCCGGTGGTTGTTCTTGAGCAGGAAATTGACGGCCTGAATGGTACCCGATTCCATATCGCAGGCTACATAGTGGATGTTGGGAAGGTTGGGGATCCTATCGAAAAAGACGATGGGGATATTGTACTTCTTCAGCATTTCGAAATGGTCATAGTTCACCGTATTCTTGGCGATGGAGATGATGAGTCCGTCTACCCGATGGTTCTTCATGGTTTCGACGATCTGTTTTTCCCTTTCTTCATTGTCATGGGACTGACCGAGCAGCACGGAATATTTATGTTTATTGGCCGTATCTTCTATTCCGCTGATGGCGGAGGAGAAAAAAGCTTCTGAGAGCTCGGGCAGTATGACGCCCAGGGTAAAGGTCTTCCGCTGCTGGAAGAAGATGGCTGTTTGATTGGGTTCGTAGTTCAGGTCCTTCGCCAGTTGCTGCACCCTCATTTTAGTCCGCAGGCCTATGCTCGGATGATCGTGGAGAGCCCTGGAAACAGTGGAAATGGAGATATTCAGCTTCTTGGCGATTTCCTTGATGGTTGGCGGGTTGGACATCGAAGTTTTTGATAAAATTAATGGAAAAATAATCAAAGACTTCGAATAATTATATTAGACGAGATAATCGGAAAACCGGTTACAGATATAGGTTCCCCCTGTATAGACCCTTCTGATGGCCGCAAGTATATGGAGATGCGACATCGATTTGACCAGGTA
>PLXD01000159.1 GCA_003151295.1 Chitinophagaceae bacterium
GATCTTGACGACCTCGCGGAAGGTCGCACAAGGGATCACTTCTATTTCCTTGCCGAAGAACTGCTGCGCAGCTACCTGGTGAAAACTGCCTTCATAGCCCTGAATGGCTACGGAGCGGATGCTGTCAGATTTTTCTATCTCTTTTTTGGATTCCATATTTTTTATTATTGCCCTAAAAACAAAAAATCCCGGCTTTTGGCCGGGACTCTTTATGTTAATTTTTTATCTATTTAGTTCTTAACAAAAGCAGGCCCGGTCTACTTTTAAAGTAGAAGTAAAAGAAAAAATAAAAATAACGGTATGCTTTTGCGGTGATCATATCAGCATCAAAAATAGAAACAATAACGGAATAACAAAATTTATTTTAGGAGAATTTACGGCACTCAAACCGGGGTTTTGGTGTCCAACTCCTTGCCGGCAGGCTATTTTAGCCGGTTCGAAATCCGTTCGTCAATCAGTTTGAATAGATGGAAAGGCTTATAAATACGCCAGTTATCAAGCTCCATCAGTTCGATATAGCGGTTGAGCCGGGCTTTTTTGAAATCATATTGCGTCTGCTCGGGCATGTTGAGGCAAACGATCCAGCCATCCTCTTCCATGACTTCGTCGAACCATTCCTCATAGTAATCCTTATCGCCGCTGTGAAAATTGAGCACATTCTCCCCGATAAGAATGAATTTGCCGATACCGGATTCTAAAAACTTATCGACTACCTCCCGCTTCAGATTCATGATATCGTTCTCGATGGCATCATTCCATTCTCCGATCAATTCTATGATCACATAACTTTCGTCATAATCTGCGAGAAGCACTTTAAGATAGAGGGTGCGGGATCCGAACTCATCCCACTGGGGATGAATATAATAATTATAGATCGTATGCGTAAACTCGAATTCCGAATAGACCCTCCCATAGAAGGGCGACGCTTCGTCTTCCTCGCTCACATATAGGTGACGCCAGTTATAAAAGGGCTCTATATCATGCATATCGTTCGCATTGAGCGTTTACAGGTTTAAGTTATCGACTGCTTTTTTTACGCTGCCCGATCTTAACAACAGTTCTTTCGCCTTTTCATAATCTTTGAGCCCCGTGCGCTCCATCACCATTTTGGTACCCCGGTCAACCAGTTTGCTATTGGTGAGCTGCATATTCACCATTTTATTATCCTCTACCCGTCCTATGCGGATCATAACGGTGGTGGAGATCATATTCAATATCNNACACTTCGATGGGATATTCGGCCTCCGCCGACAACGGAGATCCAGGATTGCAGGTGATGCAGCCGGTTACGACTCCCCGGGTCCTGCATTCCTTAAGGGCGCCGATCACATACGGAGTGGTACCGCTGGCTGCGATCCCGATGACGACATCCTTATCGTCTGCGGAATATTGCTGCAGATCGGCCCATCCCTGTACCTCATTATCCTCTGCATTTTCAACAGGTTTCCGAATGGCGCCCTCGCCTCCGGCTATCAGCCCGATGATCAGGTCGAAGGGCATCCCGAAAGTAGGGGGAATCTCACTGGCATCCAGGACGCCCAGTCTTCCGCTGGTGCCCGCCCCGATATAGAACAAACGGCCGCCGGCCAGCATTTTATCAACGATAACGGTGGTCAGCTCTTCAATCTGCGGGATCGCTTTTTCAACAGCATCTGCCACCGTCTTATCCTCCCGGTTGATGCCCTGCAGGATATCCCGGACACTCATTTTTTCCAGGTCATGATACCGGCTGGCCTCTTCTGTGATCTTCTCAAATTCCATACTCATCGATAATTGCGTTGCTATCGTATTCGAATTATTTACTCTATTTTGAATTATTTACTATAACGCTTTATTTGCTATAATACTCGATCAGTCCATCCATGGGCTTCTTCAGGATCTTTCCCTGCTCAAATTCATATACCCCGACCAGTTCCTTTACAATATCCCGGAAGCCATAGGCTACCCCTCCTACAAAATGGATGGGCAGTTTCCAGCTCTCCTTGTATTTGCATAAATGCTGAAAGAAGAAATCATTCAGGCCGTCCTCTATGATATTTTCGATCATATAATGTCCCCTGTTCTCGACCAGGAAAAGAGCAAAAGAAGCCAGGTANNGGCAAAGGCTTTTTATAAACGTTATCCAAGATTTCCATGTCGTTAGTCCCATACTTTACCTCGAACTTGTAGCGCAGTTCCTCGTCAAACGTATTGTAAAGATAGTACTGGATCACTTTTTTACCGAGGTAGGCGCCGCTGCCCTCGTCGCCCAGCACATACCCAAGTCCGGGGCTGTTCTTCACGATCTTCTTTCCGTCAAAGTAACAGGAGTTGCTGCCCGTCCCCAAAATACAGACAATGCCCTTGCTCTTGCCGCTGAGTGCGATGGCCGCTCCCATAAGATCTACCTCAACCTTCACTTTTGAACCGGGGAAAACCTGCCGGATGGCTTGTTGGACGATCTTACGGTTGCCAGGGTTATTGCAACCGGTCCCATAATAATAAATGGCATCGGGCACTACTTTTTTCATTCCCGGTATTAATTCCGTTTGCAATAATTGAGCAATTTGCCCCTTATCCAGAAAATAAGGACTTATACCCTGGGTCTCTATGATCTTTTTCCTGCCGTTATGTAACAAGCACCATTCACATTTTGTTGAGCCACTATCAGCGATCAGTATATTCATCTTTTGTTGTTTAAACTACAGGCCGCAAGCTACAACAAGTTGAGCGTAGCGAAAGCCTCCCGAAAAAAATTCAGGATAGGCTGAAATCGGGATTGCAAACCAGAAACTTATATAGCTTACGGCATGGAGCTTACAGCTATTTTGCTCCCCAAAGTTAAAAATCTATTTCAGATTTTAATATGCAGGAGGATTGCTTAATTTGCAGGCTTCTGATCCCGGCCGGATTAAATCAAAATACGATCAATGAAAAAATTACAGGTTTGGCTTCCCCTATTATTCGCTATTATCATGATCCTGGAAATGCTTATCGGTTTCCGGTTGCGGGAAAATGTGAGTACAACGGGCTTTTTCAATACCCGCAGGCAAGCGCCCATACAGGAAGTGATGGACCTGGTGAACAACAATTATGTAGACTCCGTGAATATGGACACACTGGGAGACGACGCCATACAAGGCTTGCTGACCCACCTGGACCCGCATTCGGTCTTTATCCCCGCCGTCGAACTCCAGGAAATGAACGAAGACCTGCAGGGGAATTTTGAGGGGATAGGCGTGGAATTCCAACTTTTCGATGACACGGTGAACGTCGTGAGCGTACTGGCAGGTGGCCCGAGTGAGAAGGCAGGCCTGCAAATGGGCGATAAATTCATAAAAGTGAACGATTCGCTGGTGGCCGGCAATGGCATCAACACGGAAAAGATCAAAAAATTATTGAGGGGTCCCGGAGCCAGTAAGGTATTAATCACCCTGCTGCGTGGCAATCAATCCAAACAATTCACCATCACCCGGGGAACGATACCCCTTCCCGCCGTGGATGTTTCCTATATGATCAATAAAGAGACCGGCTATGTCCGGATCAATAAATTCTCGGAGACAACCCATGCCGAGTTTGCCGCGGCCATCCAGCAACTGCAGAAAAACGGCCTGCAGAAGCTGATCCTGGATCTGCGGGGCAACGGAGGGGGCATCCTGCAGGAAGCAATAGAAATGGCAGACGACTTCCTGGATGATGAAAAGCTGATCGTCTATACCCATGGATCCCGTTCACCCAAAGTAGAATATCGATGTCGCAGAGATGGCCTCTTTGAAAAAGGCAAGCTGATCCTGCTGACCGACGAGGGAACCGCTTCTGCCAGTGAAATATTGGCCGGAGCCTTGCAGGACTGGGACAGGGCCATCATTATCGGGAGAAGGACTTTTGGCAAAGGACTGGTCCAGCAACAATATCAGTTGAGCGACGGTTCCGCACTGCGCCTGACTGTTGCCAGGTACTATACACCTACCGGGCGTAGTATCCAGAAACCTTATAATAAGGGCCATGAAGATTATAACGAAGAGGTTATGAAACGCTTCCATGACGGGGAAGTGCTGCATGGAGATACATCCGGCCGCCACCCCGGACCGGCGTACAAGACCCCCGGAGGCCGCACGGTGTACGGAGGAGGGGGGATCACTCCCGACATCTTTATCGGTTTCGACACCAATACCCTCGCCAGGAATATCACGGTACTCTATGTGGACGGCACCCTCAACCGCTTCCTGTATATCTATTATATGCAGCACCAGCCTTTGTTCATGCAGTTCAAGTCTCCTGCTGATCTTTTGACCGGCTTTCACAACGAGGAAGGTCTATGGAATAACCTGACTGCCTATGCCGCGAAGGATACGATCGATATCCGGAGTATTCCCGCCAGGGATAAACAGATCCTGCAGCATCGAATCAAGGCGCTCCTCGCCAGGCAGATCTGGCACACCGAAGGGTATTACGAAATCATGAATGTTTATGACCCCCTGGTAAGCAAGGCCCTGGAAGAAATGAATAAATAGAATAAACGCTGACTCTTCGGGGTTAATGATCAAAGCTTAATCCTCGGACTTCTTGTCCAGCACTTCCTTTTTCTCAATCCGGTAGGACGCAATCAGTCCCAGGCCACCCCCGATCGCGATGAGCGCGAAATAGACAGGTACATTCGCGCCTGATCTGTATTCGAAGTCATCGACGTGACGGATATTATACAGCACAAGATGATCCAGCAGATAGGCTATGAACAATCCCAGGCCGGCGCCCACCAGCAGGAGCCCCCATTTCAGCGTCCGATACGGAGCGGGCCTGCTCCCATTCAGTTTAGGGTCCATTCCTTTTTCGATCATGACCATATTCTCCTTATTCTGCAGGTAGCGTATTCCCAGTATCATGGTGAATAAAGAAAGACTACTGATTATCAACCATATAAAAACCAATTGATCGGGTCCCATTGTAATGAATTTAATGATGTAATTTAATAATGCAGGTATTTTTCAGCCCTGTTTCAGGAATTAAGACTACCGTTGACTAGTTCAGGTTACAGGGAACTACGGGAAACTGAAAAAATAGGTCCCAAAAATAATGGTTCTATCTTTGTAACCTGTTCTCAGATAACATAGTCTTATCTCCAGAGATGCATACCGGACTCACTGACAAAGAAATTATTAGCAGGGTTCTACAAGGAGAGCAGGGCCTTTTTGCGCAATTGGTGGAACGTTACCAGCAATACGTTTTCACCTTAGTGCTGCGCTTTACCGACAACAGGGAGGATGCCGAAGAGATATCACAGGACGTGTTTGTAAAATCTTATCGTTCCCTCGCCGATTTCCGCGGAGAGTCGAAATTCAGTACCTGGCTTTTTACGATCGTGCGTACCAGCTCGATCACTTTTCTCCGGAAAAAGAAACTGGATACTACTTCTACTGATAACGAAAGGACTCTCTTGCATTTGGAGAACCGGGAATCGGGCTTTAAAGCCGACACCATAGAACAGAAATCAAAACATGCCATGGTAAACAAGGCGATCTCCCTGCTAAGCCACGATGATGCGCAGTTGATCTCTTTGTTCTACAAGGCGGAACAGTCACTGGAAGAGATCGGGCTAATCCTGGGGATCGCTCCCAATACCATCAAAGTGAAGCTCCACCGTGCAAGGCAACGTCTGAAGGATAAGATGGAGAAACACTTTAGTACGGAGGTGAAGGAATTACAGGATAATTAGAATGACAGGACAATTAATGGTCAGCCAATGACAATCAGGACTCTGGTAAATAACAATGAATGGTCGATCAAATAAAGCAGCGAATATGAATACGAAGCAAGAAATGGAAGATCGTTTGTGGGACTATATCGACGGATCCGGCGAGGCCGCGGGGCGCTCCGAAACAGAGCGCCTGTTGAGCATCCATTCCGAATGGCGGCAAAAATACCAGGAACTGATGGAACTGCACCAATTGCTGAACCAGACGGAACTGGAAGCTCCCTCCATGCGCTTTACGAAGAATGTAATGGAGGAGATCGCCAAATACCACGTCGCTCCGGCGACAAAAACCTATATCAACAAGAATATCATCCGGGGGATCGGGGGCCTATTCGCTTTGATGATCCTCGGTCTCCTGGTCTATGTCTTTTCCCAGCTTCATTGGACGACCGACAGCCAGGACGATCTCTTAGCCAATCATCCGCTCGGAAATCTCAACTGGGGCAAATTATTCAATAATACCTACGTGAATATATTCATGATGATCAATACCGTCCTGGGGCTGATGCTCCTGGATATGTGGCTCGGACGAAAAAAACATTCCCATCCCGGTTTCCCACGCCAGGAAGGAAAAAATAGCTAAAGAAAATACATAAAGAAGCTTGATGATCTCCTTCATCAGGTCCGGTATGCCTTCCCGATTTGTCAGGGAGGTTTTTATTACCCATTATCAATATGAATTTTCTTTTTCTTGATAATTGTCAATTTTATGAGAACGAAGAATGAGAATATGCAGTACGAAAAGAGGAGTGCAACCCAATAGGTATCAAAATCGAAAACCCGGAAGCATGAAATAATTCAGGGGCTTCCAGGAACTATATAATACAAATTTAGTTCGTTTTTTACTCCCTTGCAAATTCTTTTACACTTATGAAGTATGACGATTTTCAACAAATTATGTCTGCAGCCAGAATGAGCAGGTATATAACTGCTTGTGGGATAAATACCCGTAGGGTGAAGCAGCCTTGCTTTATGGGATAGATCATATCAATGAAGTTCTAAACAGAATAGATATGCTGTAAGGATTGATATTTTCAATCTTTAAACTTCTTCTTCAACTCCAGCAGCTTGGCCTGGAAAGCATCGAGGGATTCCTCTTTTTTGCCGGCTGCCGGTGCCTGCCCCTTTCTTTCCCCACCCGCAACTTTCCCTTTCGCGCCGGATGGATGTGGTTTCTGTCCCGGGGCCTGCGAATGGCTTGCTGCAGAAGCAGAGGCACTCTGCCCCTTCATCGACAGGGAAATCCTTTTACGCGCCACATCGACCTCCATCACGGTGACCATCACCTTCTGCTGGAGCTTCACGACTTCATTGGGATCGGAAATATAGGTATTGCTCATCTGCGAAATATGCACAAGCCCATCCTGTTTGACACCGATATCGACAAAGGCGCCGAAATTGGTAATATTGGTAACGATACCCGGCACCGTCATGCCCTGCTTGAGGTCTTCGATGGATTTGATTGTCTCTTCGAACCGGAATTCTTCGATCTGGCTCCGGGGGTCACGGCCGGGCTTCTCCAATTCCTTCAGGATATCGTTGATCGTGAACTCGCCCACCGTCCCGGAGATATACTTCTTTTTCTGGATCTGCTTTCGAAGCTCGGTTTTCTCGATCAACTCCTTTACAGAGCATTGCAGGTCTCTAGCCATAGACTCCACCACATAATAGGTCTCGGGATGAACGGCGCTGTTATCCAGCGGATTTTCAGCCTCCCGTATACGTAGAAAACCGGCAGCCTGTTCGAAGGTCTTAGGCCCCATCAGGCTCACTTTCTTCAGTTCTTCGCGGGTCCGGAAAGCCCCGTTCTTAGCGCGGTATTCCACGATATTTTTAGCCAGGGTGGCGCTCAGTCCCGAGATGTAGGTCAACAAATGCTTGCTGGCCGTATTCAGGTCCACGCCTACATGGTTTACACAACTTTCGACGACACGGTCCAGCTCTTCCTTAAGCTTGGTCTGGTTCACATCATGCTGGTATTGCCCCACGCCAATGGATTTCGCATCGATCTTGACCAGTTCGCTGAGCGGATCCAGGAGCCGCCGTCCGATGCTCACCGATCCCCGCACCGTCACATCCTGGTCGGGAAACTCTTCACGGGCTACTTCAGACGCCGAATAAATCGATGCTCCGCTCTCATTGACCATAAAAATGCTGACCGTCTTCCCGAAATCGATCCCCCGCACCAGTTGCTCCGTCTCGCGGCCGGCGGTGCCAT
>PLXD01000138.1 GCA_003151295.1 Chitinophagaceae bacterium
AAAAAGCGGAGCAGACGGTACGCAACAGATTGCATTTGTTCAGGCAGGCCAAGAAAAATAGACCCGGGATGTTGATCGGGGTGCTTGGCTGCATGGCCGAAAGGCTGAAATCCAAATTCCTGGAAGAAGAGAAGTTGGTGGACATGGTCGTGGGACCGGATGCCTACCGGGCTTTGCCGGGCTTGATAGAAGAAGCCGGAAGTGGCCAGCAAGGTGTCAATGTCCTTCTCTCCCGGGACGAGACCTATGCGGATATTTCCCCGGTNNAGTCACCGCTTTCGTCAGCATCATGCGTGGCTGCAATAACATGTGCTCATTCTGTGTCGTACCCTTTACCCGTGGCCGCGAAAGAAGCCGCGATGCCGACTCCATTGTAAAAGAATGCCGGGATCTTTACGATAACGGATATAGAGAGGTCACCCTACTCGGCCAAAACGTCGACAGCTATCATTGGACGGCGGATCCTCCGGCTGAAGCCGTCACTTTTGCAAAACTCCTCGAACAGGTGGCCCTGATCTGCCCTTCCCTGCGTGTCCGCTTTTCTACTTCGCATCCCAAGGATATTACGGATGAGGTGTTGTACACGATAGCCAGGTATGAGAACATTTGCAATTACATACACCTCCCGGTTCAAAGCGGCTCTACCCGGATGCTGCAATTGATGAACAGGACCTATACCCGGGAATGGTATATAGCCAAAGTGGACCGGATACTTGCCATCATCCCGGATTGCGGTCTTACCTCGGATATTATTGCGGGTTTTTGTACGGAGACGGAAGACGATCACCGCCTCACCATGAGCCTCATGGAGTACGCCCGCTTCGATTTCGGCTATATGTACATCTATAGCGAAAGACCTGGTACCCTGGCGGCCCGCCGCTACCAGGATGATGTCCCCGCAGCAATAAAAAGACGAAGACTGGATGAGATCATCAAGTTGCAAAATCGACTGTCCAGGTTGAGTAATTTAAAAGACATCGGTAAGACGTTCAAAATACTCATCGAAGGAGATTCAAAAAAAAGCCCGGATGACTGGAAAGGCCGCACCAGTCATAGTAAAATGGTGGTATTCCCAAAACTGGGAACAGCCCATTGCCCGGGAGACTATGTAGAAGTGCGCATCAAGGATTGCACGGGCGGCACCTTGCTGGGAGAACTAATTTAATGACTATGGAAATTCAATCAATAAAGAATCGTTTTGGGATCATTGGCAATTCACCTGCATTGAATTTCGCGTTGCAGGTGGCAACACAGGTTGCAAATACGGATCTGACGGTGTTGATATTCGGCGAAAGCGGTGTGGGTAAAGAGGTCTTCTCGCAGATCATCCATGCCTTATCGGCCCGGAAACACAATCCCTTTATCGCCGTGAACTGCGGGGCCATTCCGGAAGGTACGATCGATTCGGAATTATTCGGGCATGAGAAAGGGTCTTTCACGGGGGCCGTCGACTTTCGTAAGGGATATTTTGAAACCGTAAACGGTGGAACCATCTTCCTGGACGAGATCGGTGAAATGCCACTGGGTACCCAGGCGCGGCTGTTGAGGGTGCTGGAAGCGGGAGAATATATCCGGGTCGGCTCTTCAAAAGTACAGAAAACGGATGTCAGGGTTATCGCGGCTACCAATAAGGATTTGCTGGAGCTTACCGAAAAAGGGAAGTTCAGGGAAGATCTTTATTACCGGTTGAGTACAGTCCCCATCCGCGTCCCCTCCCTGCGGGATCGCAGAGAAGATATTCCGTTATTGTTCAGGAAGTTTGCCGTGGACTTTGCGGAACGATATAAGGCGGCACCGGTGCAGTTGGACGACGAGGCGAAAAATCTGTTAATTAATTATCCCTGGCCGGGTAATGTAAGGGAATTGAAGAATATTGCAGAACAGATATCCGTATTATCGGAAGACAAGCAGATTACAGGAGCCGAACTCAGGAGGTTTGTCCCCGAGACGTCGGGTAACCGGCTACCTATGCTGGTCTCCAGCAATAGCACGGCTGGAACGGGCGCTCATGAATTCGCCAATGAACGGGATATCCTGTATAAGCTCTTTTTCGACATGAAAAAAGATGTTACAGAGTTGAAGAAAATGTTCGTGGAGATACTGCAAAATCCATCCGCCGCTTCTTCGCATTATTCTTCCTTCACCAACGATCTGAAGGAGCTTAAACAGTCCGAAGTTTTTCAACCGGCTATCTCTGCCGCGCAGCCGGTGGTGATACATAATAACAGCAGCGAAGATATCCATCACCATGAAGAAGTGGAAGAGTCGCTCAATATTATGGATAAGGAAAAAGAGCTCATCGTAAAGGCGCTTAAAAAGCATAAAGGCAAGCGAAAGGATGCCGCTTCCGACCTGGGGATCAGTGAAAGGACCCTCTACCGGAAGCTAAAGGAATATGACATTAGCGAATAGTCCGATTCGAAAAAAACTAAATATAGAATGATGAAAACAAAGCGTTTTATCCGTCTTCCGGCAGGGAAAGGAAAATTATTCCCTTTTCCGGGCTACATTTTATATTTTGCATGCCTGATTACCATTTCCTCCTGTAAAATCTATTCCTTTAAGGATGTTTCCATACCCGAAGCCGTAAAGACGATCCATATCGGCTATATTGAAAACAGGGCCCGGTATGTCAATCCTCAGCTGGCTCCCCAGTTGAATGATGCGTTAAGGCTGAAGATCAACAACCAGGCCTCGCGCCTGACACAGATTCAGACCGATGACGCTAATTATGATGTCGCGGGTTGGGTATCCGAATACAACGAGACCACCTCGGGTGTTTCCAATCAACAGGCGGCAAGTAACCGGCTGAATGTGACGGTGCATATTGTTTTCAAAAACCGCCTGGATCCTACCGGTAAAACGGTAGCTCCTGCGGATTTCGAAACAGATGTAACCCGTAATTTCGATTTTTCCGCTTCTATAAGCCTGACCGATGCAGAGGTGCAACTTCTGCCGACGATCGTGAGTAATATGACAGATGAAATTTTTAACAAGCTTTTTTCCAATTGGTAGAAATTTGAAACATGACCCTTCAAATGCAGCACATCATTCGACATCTTTTCCAGGCCGATTCATTGGATGAAGTACCCCGTGAACGGCTGGAGGATTTGGTTGAACAACATCCTTCCTTCGGTATCGGGCATTACCTGCTCTCGAAGAAACTGCAGGCTGAAAGCGTGGACCGTTTTTCACAGGAAACGGGAAAAACGAATCTCTATTTTACCAACCCTTATTGGCTTCAATGGTTGCTTGACAATACCGGGGAGCGGCCAGGGACTCTGCAAAGGGAGAAGGATTCGGCTGCTATCGGTGTGCATGACGATGAGCCCTCCGCTGCTTACAGGGATGAGGCGTTTTCTGAGGGGGGAGCTACCATAATAGATACGACGTCGGGAGGAATTATCCTGGTAGACACGATCGGCGACTCCATTGTCAAAGAGGATGCATTTCGGGAAGATACATTGCAGGTAAATACAGAAGATGCAGAAGAACCGGTAAAAGAGAAAGAGGAAGAGAACGAGGCCTCCGGGGTCATTGTGGATGAGGAGGCGCTGTTTTTACGGCAGGAAGAGCTTCCGCAAGCGGAAGTTCCGCGGGAAGAGACGGGTCATCAAGAAATACCTCAGCAGGAAATTGCTTGGGAAGGGTCTCATCAGAATGAGGTTCCTATAGATCAGGCTCACCAGGAGGAAGCCCCCGGGGAAGAGATCCCTCATGAGGCGTTTCCCCGGGATGGGCAGCAATGGGAGGAACCCGAACCTGGACCTGGATCAGGTGCGGAATTCACGCCCGAGCTCAAACACGAACATGGCCTCGAATCCGGTCTCGAATCTGAACCTGAAACGGTACACGTTCCCGAAGCGATATCCGAACCCAAACCGGTACAAGTTATCGAAGCGATACCGGAACCCGAACCGGTATTCTTTACCTGGACGGTATCCGGCACTGAGCCGGAATCTGTTGCCGAACAAATACCCTCCCCCCCCTCCCCTTCCGATTCCCCCGGGCCTCCTCGTGAGCCGGTCCTCGCCATCGACCCATATCATACGATCGACTATTTCGCTTCCCAGGGAATCCGTTTCGTCCAGGAAGAAAATCCATCGGACAAACTGGGAAAACAGCTAAAAAGTTTTACCGAATGGCTAAGGGTCATGAAACGACTGCCGCAAAAACAGGCGGACCCGCTCCCCGACCCTGCTACGGAACACAGGATACTGGCTTTTGCGGCCCATTCCAACGAGACCCGGGAGATCGTTACCGAGACGATGGCGGAAGTACTGGCTATGCAGGGCATGTCGGGGAAAGCTGCGGATGTATACCGGAAATTAAGTTTGCTCAATCCCGATAAAAGCGCTTATTTTGCAACCAAAATAGAACAATTAAAAGTAAAATAATATGGTGATCCTTTTTGTGATATTGATACTGTTGGCCTGCATTTTCCTGGGTCTGATCATCCTGGTCCAAAACCCCAAAGGGGGTGGCCTGGCTTCAAATGTAGGTGGTTTTAGCAACCAGATCATGGGCGTAAAGCAGACTACGGATGTGCTCGAAAAAGGAACCTGGGTGCTGGCCATCTTTGTGGCACTCCTGTCCATATGCTCCGCCGTATTTGTTCCCAGGGCTGGCGGCAATTTCAAAGGTCCGGATTTTAAGGTCAATGCCGGTTCTAACACAGCTCCTTCCAACCCCTCTTCGCCTGCAACTAATCCGCCTGTCAAGAAATAAGCAGATTACACAATAAAATTTATTCGGCCCTGCCACTAGAAATTGGCAGGGTTTTTTATTTACTTTGGAGCATAATATCCAAGTAAAAAACCAATATGAAACGTATTTTCCTCTTAGTATTCGCAGCGCTGATCCTTACAGCCTCTTTTGACGGATGGCGTTTATTCGGGCCCGCCACGGCTTTCAGCGATGAAAAATATAATCTGTATATCGGCACGGGGATGAATTATGAAGAAGTGCTGGACCGGCTGGAAAAAGATACGGTATTGGAGAGCCCCTATTTTTTTAAAAGGGTGGCCGGACGCCTCGGTTATCCCCTGAATGTGAAAGCGGGAAAATATGAGATCCGCAGAGGGATGAGCCTGCTGACCATTGTCAGGATGTTGCGCAATGGAAGACAGTTGCCCGTTCACCTGGTCATTACCAAACTGCGGACCCTGGAAAATCTGGCATCTCTCATCGGCGGGCACTTCGAATGCGATTCCATGTCCACGATTCACTATTTTCAAGACAACGATTCCCTGAAGGAATATGGGTTGGATTCCAATACCGTCATGACCGCCGTCTTCCCCAATACCTATACCTTTTTCTGGAATACGACGCCGGAGGCTATTTTTAAAAAGATCCATATCGCTTATCTGCTTTATTGGACGACTGCGAGAAAGGAAGCGGCAAAAGCCAGGGGCCTGAATCCCACCACCGCCTATATCCTGGCATCCATTATCGAGGAGGAAACCAATAAACAAACAGACAAGTCCAAAATCGCCAGCGTGTATCTGAACAGGATGGCCAAAGGCATGAAACTCGCAGCCGATCCGACCATTAAATTCGCCCTGCATGATTTCGAATTGAAACGGATCTATGATAAATACCTGTCCGTAGAATCTCCCTATAACACCTATCGCTATGCAGGTCTTCCGCCGGGACCTAGCTGTACGCCTTCCGGGCAGACCCTGGATGCCGTATTGAATTCGCCGCAAACTGACTACCTTTATTTTGTAGCCAAGCCGGATTTTTCGGGCTATTCCAATTTTGCAGCTACCTACGAAGAGCATCTGCTGAA
>PLXD01000369.1 GCA_003151295.1 Chitinophagaceae bacterium
CAAACGGCATTTTTCCGATTATCTCTATTATTTCGTGCTGGACGGCCTGATGATGTTTTCCGGTCTCCTGATGTTGATCGCTGATATTTAGTTACTTTTGTGACCATCTAATTGGTAATTACATGGCAAAAAGTGCGAAACCCCGGGCAAAGTCCTCATCGATCCTTACAGAACGTTCCCTGTCTTTTCTGAAGACCTATATTAATAATGCTTCCCCCGTCGGCTTTGAGAGCAGCGGGCAGAAATTATGGCTGGATTACCTGAAACCTTATATAGACACCTCGTTTACAGATGCCTACGGTACCGCAGTAGGAGTTGTCAACCCCAAAGCTCCCTTCAAGGTGGTCATTGAAGCCCATGCCGACGAGATCAGTTGGTTCGTAAATTATATAACGCCGGAGGGTCTTTTGTACCTGAAGCGCAACGGAGGGGTAGACCACCAGATTGCGCCCGGTCAACGCGTATTCATACATGGCCGGAAAGGCCTGGTAAAAGCCGTATTCGGCTGGCCCGCCATTCACACGCGCATGGGAAATTCGGATGCGAAGGAACCGCAGCCTAAAGTAGATAACCTCTTCCTGGACTGCGGGGCGAGGAGTAAAAAGGAAGTAGAAAACCTGGGTGTTCATATTGGTTCCGTTGTCACCTACCAGGATGGATTCGATGAGCTCGCACATGACTACTTCATCGGAAGGGCCTTCGATAACCGTGTCGGTGGCTTCATGATCGCCGAAACGGCCCGTCTGTTGAAAGAGAATAAAAAGACTTTGCCCTACGGACTGTATGTCGTCAATGCCGTCCAGGAAGAGGTCGGCTTGCGCGGAGCCGAAATGATCGCACGTCGTATCAAGCCGAATATAGCCATCATCACGGATGTGACCCATGATACGGCTACTCCCATGATCAATAAGATCATCGAAGGAGATATTGTGTGCGGGAAAGGTCCTTCCCTGGCTTATGGACCTGCCATTCATAATAAGCTGCTGGCCATTGTAGGAGAGGCGGCCGATAAAAATAAAATACCCGTTCAGTGGCGGACTGTTTCCCGCAGCACCGGTACCGATACGGATTCCTTTGCCTATGCCAATGACGGCTGTCCCTCCGTGCTGATCTCCATTCCTCTCCGGTACATGCATACGACCGTGGAGATGCTGCATAAGAGCGATATCGAGCAAACCATTAAACTGATGTACGAAACTTTATTGATGCTGACGCCCGGGACGGATTTAAAATATTTATAAGGCAAAGCATGCTTTAAAGCCGGCTCATTTTCTGAACAACGGAGAAATGCCTAACCGGATCGACCAAAGGATCCAGCAAAGAAGTCCGGCAAAAAAAAGATAATTGGAAAAGAGGCGAAAATAGAAATCGTAATCGGGTGGGGAGAAATTGTCCGAATAAATGGCATAATAAGGCTTGGTGTAGAGGAAATTCCTGACCCTATCCCAAAGGTTAGCCGGAGACCTTACCCTGGAATAATCCCGGTAGTAAAAATGAAAGACATTGCTGCTGTTGAAGGCATACTTCGCACAGGTAGAGGATTCCCGGAAAGGAAGGCTGACAAGGCTGTCATGGCGAAAATGCAGAGCCGTGAACCCGGTATCGGGATCATCATAACGTAAAAGCCGCTGGACATCCACGGTGTTCANNGAAAACATTCCCGTCCATGAGATCGACATAAGCCCAGCGACCGTATTCCCGGAGATACACTTCATTGAATACATGCCCTCCTACGGACACGCCATCCGGAGTTGCGCCACATTCGACATAGCGCGCGGGAACTCCTGCTTTATTTGAAAAGAAAGAAAAGATGTAGCCGTAATTCCCGCAATACAACAATGACCCGCCGGTACGAACGCAGTTTAGTTGCTCAATCGGCAGCATGCCATTCATCGTATCGGAAGGCCCTCCACGTTTCCCATCGGTCACCGATAAGATGTATTTTGAAATCTTAATGACTTTTTCCACGGAATTATCGGAGTATCCGATCTTCATTGAGTCCCGCAAATAACTGTCGACCTCCCTGACACGGCTTGGCGTATTTAGAGGGAAATCATCTCTAACCCAATCAATATAACCGGGAAGTTCTCCCGATTCTATAATGAGTGAGGACGTAGTGACCTCGGGCAATAATTCTGCTTTGCCCGGAAAATCTATATTCACTGTAATGCTATTGACAGAATTGATCTTAATATGGTATACCCTCAATCCCAGGAATGGCTTCATTGTCAAAAGAGGTCCCCATTCATCCATTATTTTCGTCCCATCGCAAAATACTTCGAAGTGATTCTGCTTTTTAACAGGAAGACCATCGAAGAGGAATGACAGGGAGTCCTGCCCGGATTTAGTGATATGCAGGATGCGTAATTGCTCTTTTACGGAATAGATCCGGTTGTACGGTAAAACCTCGCCGAAGCTGTAGAGTACTTTTTTCCTGCTCAGGTAATTCAATACCCCGATCGTGATAAGTAAAATAGTGAATAATAAAAACCTTCTGAAGGATGTCATATGGGGCTATATAATGGCAATCAATATACAGAGAAAAATGATAGCCGGCCTCTTTTGGTAAGTCTTAAAAAAAACGTTCGCATATTTTAGGTTTTAGTTATTTTTGACACCGCCAAGATCATTTGGAAGCATCCAATCTCTTATTATGACAAGGAACAACTGGACTATTGCGGAAATACAGGAAATCTATAATACCCCCTTACTTGAGTTAATCTATCAGGCGGCTACCATTCACCGGGATTATAACGATACGGCAGAGGTCCAGGTTTGCACCCTGCTCTCCATCAAAACCGGCGGTTGCACGGAAGATTGCGCCTATTGCCCTCAGGCAGCCAGGTACCAAACCGGCGTGGAAGTGCAGGCCCTGATGCAGAAAGAAGCAGTATTGGAGTATGCCGCTAAGGCCAAAGCAGCTGGGTCGACCCGCTTCTGCATGGGGGC
>PLXD01000384.1 GCA_003151295.1 Chitinophagaceae bacterium
TTCAAAGAAGGCAGGCTGCCCGGCCTGATTCCCAAAAAATGAACAGGGATGCCCAGCTCCTTAAGCTCGACGGCAATCACCCCATCCCCACCCAGGGAAATCACCTCATGACGGATCCGTTGATCGCTGCCATCGTTTTGATCATTTATCTTCGAAAGCAGGTTGTATAACATCCGCTCGGCCCCGCCCTGTCCCAGTCCACTGATGATATGAACGATGGTCCGCGTTCCCGGATGGCTTTCCCCGATCAATATCCTATAGGCGCCGACCGCCTTCTCAACGGAAAAATCAGCCGCCCGCTTCCTCAGTCTTTCTTTTTTCTTGCTCTCTTTTTCCATACCCTCCCACGCCCCATCCCCCCCCGCCCGCGAAGGATCGATAATCCGTATCATAGCTTCCGCCATCGCCTCAACGTCTCCCACCGGGACCATCTCTCCATATAGGCCATTTTTAAGTATTTCGGCCGTTCCGCCAGGACAACGGGTGGCTATGACCGGGCAGCCGCAGCCCATGGCTTCGATCAGTACTCCTGGTAAAGCCTCCCCTTGCGAAGAAAGTATGAAAGCATCGGAGTGAGCCATATAAGCATAGGGATTCCCGACGAATCCAGGTAACTGAACATCTCCGCCGATCCCCAGCGTTGAGATATGTTTTTTCAAGTCCTGGCGCATGTCACCTTCTCCCAGGATGATCAGCCTGGCGGCCCGATGCTCCCTCACCCTGGCAAAAGCGCTCAGGAGTTGCAGGAAACCCTTTTCCGGCGCCAGTCTCCCCACTCCCAGGAAAACAGGCGATTTTTTCCGCCCAGACCCGTCCTCCTTGTTCCCGAACCAGGCATGAACCAACGGCAATTGCGCCTTTGTCAGCAACTCCTTGCCTATGACGGGATTATAAATCGTCTGGACCCTCCCTTTTTTCAATCCTAATTTTAACTCCAGGTTGCCGGCCACCTCCTCCGAAACGGCGATAATATAATCTTGCCCGGGATACAGCCTCTTCATGAACCATAACACCAGCCTTTCACTGCGCGACCGGAGGCGGTCGGGAGAGAGAAGGGCATGCTCGACCAGGATCAGCTTTGTCCGCTTCGAAAATATCCGCTTAGCCAGTAAGGCTATAATATTGGCGTGACTCAGGTGAGATATTAATACATCCGGCTTGTGCCGCCTCAAATATCCGGTCAAGGGCAGGAATGCCTGGACGGTCTTCTTTCTGTCCAGGTCAATAATCCTGACATGGTCGGGAACGTCCTGCAGGAAAACACCCTTGGCTTTGACCAGTACGAGGTCCAGTAAATACTCCTTCTCCGGCATCCCCCCCAATAAATTGACGACGGTCCTCTCCGCCCCGCCGCCCCGCAGATCCGGTATAAAAAAGGCGATTCTTTGCATAATTGTTTTTATATCTTTCATTCCCCCCTCCTTGCCTCTTGCCCGGCAGCCGGCAAGTATATGCGCAAATTTTTTCAAGGAAGTTCGCGGTCTTTTAAACGCATGTAAAGGTAAGCTTATACATTAAGTATATAAGTAATGGAAAATAGTGTAGGTTTGCCCGATTAAATTATTTTATACTCCGGTATGTCGTTAAATAGAACTATTGCTTTTGTAGCGAATTCTAGTTGGGGTATGTACAAATACAGACTTTATCTTATAAAAAAACTGCTGGAAAAGGGATTCTCCATTTATGTGCTGGCCCCCCGTGATTCCTATTCGGACAAATTCGAACATCTCGCCGGGTTAACTTATATAGAACTTCATCATTTAAAGGGCAGGAGCATCTCTCCGTTGAAAGATGCATTATTATACAGGGAATTACTGAAGCATTACCGTTCCCTTAGGCCGGCGTTGATCTTTCACTATACCATTAAAGCTAATATTTTCGGTACCCTGGCAGCCGCCCGTGTCCGGATACCTTCTATAAGTGTCATTACCGGGTTGGGTTATACTTTTACCGGTAAGGGTTTGCTTAAAGCGGCCGTTAAGCTCCTATATAAGCAGGTATTACGGAAGAATACCGAAGTATGGCTCCTTAATAAGGATGATCGTCTTGTCCTGGCGTCGGAGAAGCTGGTGGATCCCGCGAAGACCTTTCTCTTGCCCGGCGAAGGAGTAGATACAGACGCTTTTTTCGCTTCTCCGTATAAGGCCGGAAAAAAAGAGGTCACTTTCCTGTTCATCGGCCGTATGATCCGCCACAAAGGAGTCTACGAATTTGTCCAGGCTGCCAAACTGCTGCAGCAACGTGGATTGGCCGTTCGATGCCAATTATTGGGCTTTTTCGATGACAACCCGGCAGCCATACCCCGGCAGCAGGTAGAGGAATGGAATCGTCAGAAGATAGTGGACTACCTGGGACATACCGATCAGGTGGCAAGCTTCATCGAGCAGGCTGATTGCATCGTCCTTCCTTCTTATTACGGGGAGGGCATGCCGCTTAGCCTGCTGGAAGGGGCAAGCATGTGCAAAGCATTGATCGCGGCCCGTATGTCCGGATGCCGTGACCTTATCGAGGAGGGGGTCAATGGCTACTTATGCCATCAAAAGGATGGAGCGGACCTTGCGGAAAAAATGGAAACCTACTACCGCTTGCCGGAAGCGGAGAAAAGGCAAATGGGCATCGAGGGAAGGAACAAAGTCCTGCGATATTTTACCCGGGATATCATTGCCGGCATCTACCTTGATAAGATAAATAAATTCCAATCAACGGGTAACCAACATTGAGAAGAGTATGCATATTCTCCTTTTCCTCTTTTACAGTCTCCTATTGGGCTGGCTGGTGACCAGGATGCGGTTTTTCCGGATTAGCGGGATCCGGTCCGCCTTCCTGTTGCTGTTCTTCGGTTTGCATGTATTCACCGGCTGTCTTCAAAATTGGGTAGCCTACCATTTTTTTCCAAACCATGGAGATATATGGAGTTTTTTTGAATATAGCTTTATCCTACGCCACGAACTATTAACGGATTTTCATTTCTTCCTGGCAGATAACTCCACCTGGGCCTATATGCCCCACACGGTCCTGATAATGATCCAGGTGATCCTGAACTGGCTTTCCTTTGACAATCTGTATATTGATACCCTGCTATTTTCCTTTCCGGTATTTCTGGGTTCGTTCGCCTTATTCCGAACCTTCCGCCATCTGTTCCCCGGCGATCCCCTAACCGCCTTATGTGCAATCCTACTCCCCTCTACCTTATTCTGGACCTCCTGCATTTATACCGAAGGAGTATTATATGCCCTTACAGGATGGCTCCTCTACTCCCTGCATAATAGGTCTGCCGGGGGATGGAACCTTCGGAGGTGCTTCTGTTGCTTTTTTATATTCATCCTGGCAGCTTTTTTTCGCTCGTCAACCTTCCTCACCTTATTGCCTGCTCTCGAGGTCTGGGGACTTATTGCAAAACACACTTCCCGCCGCAGGCTTCTGATCTATACCGGGATCCTGATCCTGTCTACGCTCCTGTTCGTCTTTCTATTCCCGATGTGGTTTTATAAACTTCCCCAGTATCTTATTGCAAAACAACATGAATTCCAGCAGCTGGAAGGCGGTTCAAGGCTTTACCTGCCGATGCTGGAAGCTTCCTGGAGCAGTTTCGTCCGCATTCTGCCATGGGCGCTTCGTAATGGTTTATTCGAGCCGCTGCCGGGATCGGGGGGAAAGGGGATGTATCTGGCTTTCGCCATAGAGCTGATCTTTGTGTGGGGAATAGTGCTGGCAGCCCTCGCAAGGAAGCTATCCGGTCAAACCCGATCCGGTANNACTCCCTCTCGGGCATGTTGCTGGTGGGCCTGATAGTCCCCTTTGCAGGGGCCATCGTTCGTTATCGCAGTATTTATCTGCCTTTCCTGCTGGCCCCTTTCCTGCACTCTTTACGTTTATCAGGTCCGATAAAAAAGATAAATATAAAACTGGTTAAACATATATTCACTCATTAAAATGGGAATTAGCTTTAAAAAAATACCTTTACCAATACCCGGCTAACTATGCATGCGATCCTGTTCATTGTATATTTCTTTTTATTGTGCTTTGCCATCAAAAAGCTCCGCTTTTTCAGGAACAGCGAAATCAGGATCTCCTTCCTCCTGTTATTCTTTGGGCTGCGTGTAATAGTATCCTGCATACATGTCTGGGTGGCTTACCGGTACTTCTCCTACCATGGGGAAATCTGGCAGTATTTTCAGGAGGGCCTTTTAATGAAAGGGGAATTATTAAGGAACCCCTCGCACTTCCTCGAGACCCTCCTTCCCCCACTTGATAAATTCAGTTTTTTCGATACCCGTTCCCCGTGGTTTGCCCTGGAGTTCAAGTTTGTATCGGGCATCAATACCCTATTCGACTTTTTCTCTTTCAATAATTTTTATATCAATTCCCTGCTCTTCTCCTTTTTTACGTTTGCGGGGGGCATCGCCTTATTCAGGGTCTTTAAAGAGATCTTTCATAACAATGGGTTGCTTTGCGCCCTGCTGGCCCTCATCATCCCTTCGACCCTGTTCTGGACCTCCTGCATCAATAAAGAGGGGCTGATCTACCTGTCTCTTGGCTTTTTTCATTTCTTATTGCACCGCGTGTTGACGGAAAAGTTGCATTTCCAAACGATCCTGGCCTGTGTCCTGTTCCTGCTCATTGGCATTTTTTGCAGGATGTACCTTCTTTTTGGATTGCTTCCTTCCGTTATTTTCTGGATAGCGGGAGAAAAAATATTTCTCAGAATTCCTGTTATGGCGTTTCTGACCATAGCGTCCATGGCATTTTTATACTATTTTGTCTCAACGTTCTACCCGAATGCAGACCTGTTCCTGATCATCAGTGAAAGGCAGCAGGAGTTCCTTGAACAATCGGGAAATTCCAGGATCTTCCTGCCCGTGCTGCAACCCAATCTCACCAGTTTTTTGAACGTGCTGCCGACAGCCCTGCTCAATGGGTTCGCAGAACCCCTTCCCGGAAAAGGTGGCCAGTCCATCTACCTGCTGATGTCGCTGGAAATAATGCTGATCTGCGCGATCATTGCTTTTGCCATATCACGGCGGTTCTTTAAGACCCCTAAGGTCAAAATGGGGGTCTATGATCTTTCCTGCTTGTTCATGGCTATTCCCTGTATGCTGCTGATCGGCTATACCGTTCCCTTTGTAGGCGAGATCGTACGCTATCGCAGTATTTATTTGCCCTTTCTGCTTGTCCCCTTCATTCATACCCTTAGCGGGATACCGCTTATGGGAAGGATCAACAGGTCCCTGGGCAAAATGATCGCCTAAGCATGTTGCGACCGACCGAAAAATCAACAAAATGACAGGTTTTTAAAAAAATCTTGATCATTAACACATTTTGTTAAATAAAATATTTATAATTATCCCAAAGATTGGATTTTTGTAAAACCAGCATATAGCATTAAATAATATCAATATATCTATAGGTTTATCTTTACTATATTAATAGGATCATCTTTATCCTAACTATATTAACATGATCATCTTATCCTGTCAATGAGGTCATCTTTACATCAGTGAGATCTTTATTATATCAGTCTTTATTATAATTATATCCGTCCTTATTATATCAGTGCGGGTTTTTAAATTAAAATAATTTATTATATATAGAAAATTCATAATTTATTGCGTAATTATTAAGGTTTTGGTTTATTATTCGATATTTATAGTTAATTTTTTCAATTCATGGAGCTAAAACCAACGAAAATTGTTTTATTTATCGTAATCATTTAGTTTCGCTAAAATTTTACNNTAATCGAGTAGTTTCGTTGAAAATTTTACAGCATGTCATCATTAAGATTAAAAGCCATCGACAACCTGACCACGACCCCTGAGGCGCAATTGGTTGGATCTCACAAAATCACTGCTATATTCGGAGAGAACGTTTTCACGCTGAAAACTGCTCGCGAATTCCTAAGTGATGAAGCCTACAAAAGCCTTGCTGCTTCCGTCAAGAACGGTAAAAAGATCGATGGCAGCCAAGCCAACCAGATTGCTGCTGGTTTACGCCATTGGGCCGAGGCGAAAGGTGTGACACATTTCACACACTGGTTCCAGCCTTTGACCGGAACGACCGCCGAAAAACATGATTCTTTCTTTACGCTTAAAAGCGACGGTACGGCGATAGAAGAGTTTGACGGAGCAGCCCTGATCCAACAGGAGCCNNGGTTATACCGCCTGGGATCCTTCCTCTCCTGCCTTCGTGATGGAGATCGGCCCCGGCAGAACTTTATGCATTCCGACCATTTTCGTCTCTTATACCGGTGAATCGCTGGATTACAAGGCGCCTCTGCTGAAAGCGCTCGCGGCCCTGGATAAAGCAGCCGTGGAAGTATGTCATTATTTCGATAAGAACGTTACCAAAGTCACTGCCACCCTCGGTTGGG
>PLXD01000219.1 GCA_003151295.1 Chitinophagaceae bacterium
CAATTTGAGGACAGGAAATTTTAAAATGAGCAAACCGGGAAACTGTATCTAACGAGAAAGTCAACCTGAAAATCTGACTAGGGCTTGGTCTCCTATCGGATTTTCATGTTGACTCATTCTCAAAACGATCAGGCAGGTTCAACCAGGAAAAGAGGCTGGTCATACTCCACGGGGCTGGCATCTTCTACCAACACTTTTACAATCTTGCCCTTGATTTCACTTTCAATTTCATTAAATAATTTCATCGCTTCTATGATGCATACGATCTTGCCCGGTTCGATTTCGTCGCCCACGCCTACAAACGAGGGCTTGTCGGGAGAAGAACTACGATAGAAGGTCCCGATCATGGGGCTCTTTATAGTGACCGTATTGTCTGCGGGGGGTTCGGGAGCCTTGGATTTTTCCGCGGCGCCGGCGGACGGAACCGGTTGCGGAGCCATGGCAGGCTGTACCGGCAGGGCTGCCATCTGGGGGCCCTGGACGGATGTGGTAATCAATTGTTGTACAGGCTCTTCTTTCTGCTTAATGGTCAACTTAAAACCTTTCTCCTCGATACTCACCTCTCCGATATTTGACTTATTGATCATTTTGATCAGTTCCTGAATCTGTTTAAAATCCATATTGATGAATTTACCAGTTTGTGAATGGGCGGCTAAAATAGGGATTAAAAGCTAAATATACCCAAAAACAGGGGCTAAATTTCAAATTCAGCGCCCGGAATAAGGGCTAAAAAGGCAATAGTACCGACTAAAAATGGACAACGAAACGATCCGTTGTCCATCAGCTATTTTGAATCGGTCTTTTTATTTCACTCTTTCGACATATTCGCCGGTCTTGGTATTGACACGGATCAACTCCCCTTCATTGACAAACAGGGGCACGTTTACGGTAGCACCGGTCTCTATGGTGGCCGGCTTCAGGGTCCGGGTAGCCGTATCCCCTTTCATGCCGGGTTCGGAATACGTGACGAGCACCACGATCTTATCGGGGAGTTCTACGCTCATCGGCTGATCGCTCTCGGTATTGAGCAATACGGATACTTCTTGCCCCTCTTTCAGGAACTGGGGCGCATCGATAAGCCCTTCCTGCATGGCGATCTGCTCGAAAGTCTCGGCATCCATAAAATTATAGCCGGTGTCGTCCTTGTATAAATACTGGTATGATTTTCTTTCGACCCGCACGGGGTGAATAGAATCCCCGCTGTTCCAGGTCTTTTCAATGGAGCGCGCATTGTCAACGCCTTTCAGTTTAGCCCAGACTTTTGCGGCGGCCCTGGCGGTCTTGTTTTCACCAAATTNNCTCATGCCCCGACTGATATCCGATGTACTTGCCATAATATGTATACTGTTTACCGTTGAGGCGGCAAATCTAAGTCAAAAATGGCACCCGGCAAAGATTACCGGACAAAGATTGCCCGGTAAAGCCCGGTAAAAGCTTACCGGACAGGTTTCAGGGGAGTTCTGAATGCAGTACAACTCTTAAAGGCGGATTCTTCAGGCGGATCTGTACGACGCCGTTCCGGCCTTTTTCGCCATATCTGCTGGTGGCGTCATTGCCAGTCAAAATCATGACAGAGTCAATCAGGCTCGCGGGAATCTTCACGACCTGCGCCGAGTCGATTTCCCAGCCATTCAGCACAAACAGCGGAGAGGGTTTATGGCTTGTACTGTCGAAACGGACGGCCATCCCCGAGGCTTTTCCCGATGCAGCGCCCGCCGGTTTTTTTAGTGTCACCACGATCACTCCGTTCTTTGCCTTTTGGCCGTACTTCTCGATTGCGGAAGGCCCTTTCACAACACGAATGGATTCAATCTGATCCTGCGGAACTTTTGAAAATTGCGCGGAGTCCATTTCGATTCCGTCGACGTAATAGAGTATGGAAGAATTATTGGGTCCTTTGTACAAATGCCCGACAACAATCCGCTGGGTGAGCTGGGGATCGGATGAAGCGTCGGATAGCGTATCGTAAGTAAAACCAATCTTATCTGTCTCATCAGAACCGGTTGTGATTGCAATGACACCATTTGCGCCCCTTGTTCCGAAAAGGCTGGTTGCCATTTGTCCTTTGAGTATACTTATGGATTTAATAACCGACTGATCTATCGAGGAGGGAGACCATCCTGCCGGCACAGGAGATCCGTTGAGCACATAGAGCATATTTTTGGGAAGGGTTAGTGTGTCTCCTCCCAGGGACTTTTTACCCGGGCTTAACGTATCCTGTATACGCAGTTTTTGTCTGTCCGAAAGGTTCTTTTTAACGACCACGGATTCTATGGGAGATAAAGATACTGCGTGTTCCCCGACCGGTAAGAGTGGAGTCGACGACCGGTCCTGTTTGTCGTCAATTCCGATCTTTATGGAATCAGCTTGAATTCGGTTATTATATTGATCCCGAAAGGCCAGCAACAGTATGGCCATCAGCGGTAACAGGAAAAGGAATTTTATAAGTTGTACGCGGGCACTTTTAATGCGGTTCATCATGATGATTCTTTTTTTGAGGGAGGAGAAATTAAAATTGTTGGCGATCCGGTAGGGCTGATTGCCCACCACTTTCAATAAATGATATTGATATGCTTTCCGGTCGGAGCCGTTCTCGAGTACCTTATTGTCAGCGATGAATTCGAGGTTCTGCCGGATGGCAAAACGGATCAGCCAGGCGAAGGGGTTGTACCAGTTCAAAATGCAGAGCCATTCGGCAACCAGGATATCGATCGTATGGCGCTGCCGGACATGCACATACTCATGCAGGACGATCTCTTCCCATTCTTTTTCAGTATGCAGCCGCTGATTGATATAAATGGCATTCCCAAATGAGAAAGGAACGATATCTTCTTCGACATGATAGAGCTTTATCGCTTCGTATTCCGTGCTATCCACGAGCCGGGCGCCGCGGAGGATCTTTCGGAAAGACAGGAGCCTGGACATTAACCGGATCAGCAGGACCCCCGCGCCCGCCACCAGGACCAGCAGGAGGATATTCCAGCCGGAAGCAAGGAAAGATCCGTCTTCAACCTTTACGGACTGCGAAGAAGCGACTGCTATCCCGCCAGCCAGCAGCACCGGTATATAATTGATCAGCGCACCTTCCCCAAAAGGCTGTTTCTCCACCCAGGGCGTAATATTGATCAGCGGGATGACGAAACAGAGCAGGGAATATACCAACAGGTACCAGCGGTTCCAGGTATAAAAGGTCAGCCTTTGCAGGAACAGCCGGTAAAACAGCCAGACGATCGTCAGGCTGACGGACAACTTCAATAAATAAAGAATATACACTGGCATACGTTTCTATTTAACGATTATAATAAGCTCTCCTTCACCGAAACTGTACAGAATCACCCGGTCTTACTCCCGTTCCTTCGTATTGCCCTTTCGTGTTTGCTCTTTTCCCTCGATCAGGGACAGGATCTCTTTCAGTTCCACGGCGCTGAGTTTCTGCTGGTCGACAAAAAAATTCACCAGCTCCTTATAGGAATTGTCAAAATAGTCCTTGACGAATCCGTTCATGAATTTCTTCTTATATTCCTCTTCCGTGACCAGCGGATGATACAAATAGGCGTTCCCGATAAGCCGGCTGCCGAGATAGCCCTTCTTCTCGAGGTTCTTGATCGTGGAGGCCAGGGTGGTATAGGGCGGCCTGGGCTCTTCCATGTTTTCGAGAAAGACCTTCACATTCCCTTCTCCGGTCTTCCAGATTGAAAGCATGGCTTCTTCTTCCTGGTGGGTTAATTTTTCCATTATTACGAACTTTTCGTAAACCTACGAGTAATTCGTAATAAAACAAAATAATTTTTCTCATTTTGCCGACAATAAATAAAAAAAGACTTTTTTTAACGAATCGATTATTTTTACATCCGTATTGAAAAATCATGTCTGTGAAAATCATAAAAACGAAGTCAGCAAAAGGCAAATCAGTAAGACCCTTATTTCTCGTATTGGCAGCCCTCCTGAGCTACTGCTNNATCGGCACAACAAACGACACAACAACCGGCGCAACAGCCGGCCACGCAACAGGAACCGACAGAACCTCCATACAAGCGTTTTCCTACCATCCCGCCCTTCCGGCTCCTGAAACTGGACAGCACCACGTACCTGACCAAAGACGACCTGAAGAAACATCACCTCACCATGGTCATGTTCTTCAGCCCGGATTGCGATCATTGTAAACATCAGACGGAGGCGATCCTGGAACAAATAAACAAATTCAAGGACGTGCAGATTGTCATGGCTGCCTACCAGCCTTTCGATGAAATAAAACAGTTCAATACCTATTTCCGCATCTTCGATCATCCCAATATCAAAATAGGCCGGGATGAGAAATTTTTCCTGGTGCCCTTCTATAGGATTCGTAACCTTCCTTACCTGGCGTTGTACGACAAGAATGGCAACCTGATCACCACGTTTGAAGGCAATCAAAAACCGGAGACCTTGCTCAAAGCCTTCCAGCAAAAAGGCAAGGAGCAATAAAGAATCCCCTACCTTTGCACTCGCAAATAAGTTTACCATTTTACATAAAAACTAAAAAATTAACAGATGAAAGTAACGGTTGTAGGTGCGGGTGCCGTAGGTGCTACCTGTGCCGATAATATAGCCCGTGCAGCGCTGGCTGAAGAGTTAGTCCTGCTGGATATTAAGGAAGGATTGGCCGAAGGAAAAGCCCAGGATATGATGCAGACTGCTGCCCTGCTCGGTTTTGATACCAGTATCTCCGGTAGTACGAATGACTACTCGAAGACCGCCGGTAGCGATGTCGTCGTGATCACTTCCGGACTACCCCGCAAACCGGGCATGACCCGCGAAGAAC
>PLXD01000021.1 GCA_003151295.1 Chitinophagaceae bacterium
GTGCACGATATTGAACAGGTTATACTGCAGGGTGATCCCCCCCATATAGTTGAATCGCTGGTAACCCAGTCCTGTGAGCGCATTGTTTTTATAGTTATCCTGGTAATCGATGCTTGATCCCCTACCCCAGGCGACACCCGTTAACAGGATCTTCGGCAGATAACTTTTCTTCACCAGGTCCTCATCCAGCAGATAAAGGGATTTCTGCTTGTCATAATAATCCGTTAACGGGTTTTTCAGGGCGCCACTGTCCTGTAGTCTCAACATTCCCGTAACGGACAAATAACTATTGTTCCGCGAGGTATCGATACTGACATCGTTGACAGGTATCCCGGTCAGATAACTGAGCTGTTGCTGCAACTGCCGGATCTGCCCATACGGNNGATTATAGGTGGTACGGGTCTTGGACAATTCGGCCATTGCCAGCGATGAATCAGCCCCGGGTTTGATACCGCTTTCGGTCACTGCCTGGATGACTTTGTAGAGGGTCTCGTACCGGCCGACATTCTCCCGGTCGATACCCAACTGGAATTCATTTTTAAGGATATCCAGGTAGAGTTTGCCTACCTGCCATTTTATGAGGTATACTTCCCGGTCGAGGTCCGCCTGGCTCAGGTTGACGGATCCCTCTGCATTACGGACCGTCGCTTTTTTTAGTCCGAAGTTCACCAACTCATACTCGTTGTACAGGAACGCTATATTACCCAGTGCTGTTTGATAGGTATTGGAAGCCCGGACCCCGCTGGAGCTGGAAGGAATGATCCCGAAGGACAAGTAGGACCCCGGAATGGAATTGTCGGTGCCGGCGGTCAGTTCATCACCCAGGTAAGACGTGGACAGGTAGGCATGTCGTGCATCCGTAACACCGGCTTTTGCTGCGGCTATTAAGGCTTGTTTCTCCAGCAATACCGGAAGGTGACGCCGGGCAGAATCGACAAAGTCGGATAAGGTGTATTTTTTGGATTGCGCAAATAGGGAAAGTGCGGGCATCAGTAAGGTTATTAGGAATGCCCAAAGAAACTTTCTGAAACAGAAAGCGACCATACAGTATATTTAAAATGAGAAAATTTATTCCACAAAAAATCAGGCCGCAAATGGCGGCCCACGAAAGGGGGGACTGGCAGAAAACAGGAGCGGAAGCAATCCATTACGATATTGCCCGAATGGGATTGTATTTACATAGGAAGCGTACTGGGCCGGGAATTCGGTGCTTGTAAGCTCAATGGGTGGAACATTCTCTTGTTGAAATCTCTTATTTAAACGAATGGTAACCTTGGGAACAGATTGTAAGGGGCTTTTTTCGGAAACACTTTGATGGCCGCTAAAGTAACTGGCAAGAGAAGTGCATTTTAAAACCCGGCTACCCGAAAATGATTCAAAATTGAAAAACAGCTGTACGAAGAAAAAGATCATATACACCGATAAGAGCAGCGTATTGGAGAAAACCTTATATATCTTGTTGTAGATTGACATGAACAGATTTACGATCTGTATCCGGTTTGATTTTTCGCAAAAAAAGGAGAATCTGTTTAACCCGATAGTAAAAATAGTGATAAAATCGATAGTAGTCTGCCCTTATTTTTATAAAGAAATAATAAATTTGATCCCCATATTTTCCCCGGCGGCGCTTTTAATATCGTTTTAATGCGGGCAGTTGATGGATCCTCGTATTCAAACAGTTCCTCCTCTTCGGTTTCCGCTTCCGTCGTCCCATACAGGCTTTCAAATTTTCCCGCGGTCTCCGCATCCAGTTCCTCGATCAATTTATAGATCCCCTCCGCGCTGAACCGGAAAAAGTCTTCTGTAGTGGGCAGATAGCTGCGTAACAGGACCGTTTCTTTTGTTTCCATGATCACCGTTATTAATTCGATATCCGATTCTGCATCCGTCTGGATGAGGTAATAAGCGCCTGGTTTTAATTCTCCGTAGGTAGGCATAAAATTCGTTTTATGGAATAAAGCTCCGCTCTTAAGATTATCTGGAGATAAAATCTGTTTAAAGGAATTGTTGGCAAAAGGAGTCTTCGTCCACGAACTGCAGGGAATGTCTCGCCCCAGGTCTCGCATGGGATCGTCCTAAACGCAAAAAAGCCGCTTGCGCGGCTTAAAAAGATTTTGAGCAATATAATAGATAGATCGTCTACTCCTTCGTTTTGGGCTCCTTTGCTTTGAGCTCCTTTATTTTAAGACTCGTCTTGGCGTTCTTTTTTGGCGCTGCTTTCTTGACCTTGCTACGCTGATGGTTCTTTTTGCTGATCTTCAGCAGATCACGGCTAATTAATTTACTGGCCTTTTTTACATGGGTGGCCAGCTTCTTATCTCCCAGATCCTGCTTGTAATCGGACAGCGCTCCTGTCAGCTTTTCGAATATCTGTTTTCGGACTTCCTTTTTTTTAAGCGTGGGTGCTGTATCCGGTACTTGTTGACTCATAGAAACAAAGTTTTAAATTTGGTAATAATTTGATAACACAAATTTAATGTTAATGCCGGTCAGACAATGTTAAGTTTTAGCCTGGAGTGAATATTTAACCCGGTGTTTGAAAAAGCGGATCCAAAAGTCGTATGTCCTTGATAATCAGCAAAAAAAAGC
>PLXD01000335.1 GCA_003151295.1 Chitinophagaceae bacterium
TGCAGGTTTCTAGCGAAATGCCCAACCCTGTCTCGATCTGCTGTCGGCTGAGTATGGGTTCTTCCGGGATGACTTTCGGTGGCAGACAACTTGGTTTTTGTAATTCTTCACGAATGGATTCCCGGTGCACTAAAAGCCATAAAGGGAAAACCCGGTTTCATTTGCGTTGTCAAAGTTGTGGTTATGATGAATCGGTTACTTCCCATACTGTTTTCCATAAGCCGAAGATCCCGCTGTTAAAGGCTTTTGGGATGACTTTCAGGCTGGCAGTGAAGAAAAAAGGGATGTCAACCCTATGGGGAAGCGATAGAGGAAGCCAGTGGGGAATGTTTGCTGTTCTCTTTTGGTTAAGGGGTGATTGCGATATCCTTTTTCATGTATCTGCGTAGNNATTACGAACTGGACGCAGGGCAGTTCGACTGAGCGGAATCACTTTCGTGGCTGACATTAATCAGTAAAGCCCGGAGCAAAGTGGGATAGATTTGAGATACGATGAGATCAGATTCAGCAATGGAGCAACCCGAAGCGGGAAAGGCAGGCAATAGGCGGCGGGTCAACCATTTTTTTTCCACGGTCTATGCGGTAAGCGTCTTCATTTTTCGGTTCTTCCGGGAGGCTTTTGTTCCTCCTTTCGAATGGAAGGAGATCGTCCGGCAATGCTTCGTCATAGGATATAAATCCTTTCCCATCATTACCCTGACCGGTTTTATTACCGGCATCGTCTTCACGAAGCAATCCCGTCCTTCCCTTTCCGATTTCGGGGCAACTTCGTGGTTGCCCTCGCTGGTTTCCCTCGCCCTGGTGCGCGCGCTGGCCCCGCTGATGACTGCCCTGATCATAGCCGGGAAGGTGGGCTCCAATATAGGGGCCGAGCTGGGATCGATGAAGGTGACGGAACAGGTCGACGCCATGGAAGTATCTTCCACCAACCCATTTAAATTCCTGGTCGTTACCCGGGTGGTGGCTACTACCTGCATGTTGCCGCTGCTGGTCACCTATATGGCCTTCCTGGGATTGATGGGATCCTACCTCAACGTCCACCAGAATGAACAGACCAGCTATGAAGCGTTTATAGGGGATGCTTTTTCCAGGCTGTCTTTCCTGGATATATTCGCTTCGACCTTTAAATCACTTGCTTATGGATTTACGATCGGTATCGCCGGTTGTTACACGGGTTATACGGCCGGGCAGGGAACGGTGGGGGTGGGCAAAGCTGCTAATTCTGCCGTGGTGGTGGCCATGTTCGTGATCTTTATCGAGGAGATTCTGATCGTGCAGGTGGTAAATTCATGGCGATGAGCCGGATAAAATATTCAAATGGCGACAAATGATCTACATACGGCCAAAAATGGGGGATCGGGAGCCGATGAACCGGTGATCTTCATACGAGGTCTCAAAAAATCCTTCGACAACCTGGAGGTGCTGCGCGGGATCGACCTCGAGGTGCATAAGGGAGAGAATGTAGTGGTCCTGGGCCGTTCAGGTAGCGGTAAGTCGGTGCTGATCAAGATCATCGCGGGATTGCTAAAGCCCGATAGCGGCGTGGTGCAGGTATTGGGGCAAGAGGTTGACCGGCTAAAAATCAAACAGTTACAGGCTTTGCGGTTGAAGATCGGGTTCTCTTTCCAGGGCAGCGCCCTGTATGACGGGATGAGCGTCCGGGAAAACCTTGAATTTCCCTTAGTGCGTAACAGGAGGAACCTGAGCAGGAAAGAGAGGAACGAAGCAATAGAGGATGTACTGGATCATGTCGGACTGTCCCGGACCATCGACCAAATGCCGTCCGAATTATCCGGAGGGCAAAAAAAGCGGATTGGCATCGCCCGTATGCTGATCCTCCAGCCGGAGATCATTTTGTATGATGAGCCCACCGGTGGCCTGGATCCGATCACCTGCGTGGAGATCAACAGCCTGATCAAAGCGGTGCAGCACCGTTATAATACCAGCTCGATTATCATCACCCATGATCTGAGTTGTGCCCGTTCTACCGGCGAAAGGGTAGCGATGCTATGGGACGGCCAATTCCTTAAGCAGGGCAGCTTCGACGAGGTATTCGATACGTCAGACAGCCGCATAAGGGGATTCTATAATTATAATTTCATACTTAACAAATGAGCAGTCTCCCATATAAACGGCCGGTCATCCTGGGGATTTTCATATTTCTCGCTCTCGTCCTGATTACCCTGGCCGTTTTCACCATTGGAAGCAAGCAAAAGATCTTTACCAGGACCTTAAGGGTGAAGATCGATTTCGATGACGTCGAGGGGCTGCAGGCCGGCAACAATGTCTGGTTGTCCGGCTTAAAGGTCGGCACGGTAAAGAAATTGGGGTTTGGCGGGGACAATCGCGTGGAAGTATACCTGGATATCGACCGGGCAGCGCAAGGCCATATCCTTAAAAATGCAAAGGCCAAGATCAGCTCGGACGGGTTGATCGGGAACCGGATCGTCGTTATTTTCGGGGGCACGGCTGCGGCAGGACCGGTATCGGATGACGATCGGCTGCAAAGCGAAAAAACGGTGAATACGGAAGACATGCTGGCGACGCTGCAACAAAGCAATAAGAACCTCCTGGAAATAACCGGTCATTTCAAAGAGANNAAACGAAGGAAAGGGGACGGTCGGCCTATTGCTGAACGATGCGGTGCTGGCCGGCAATTTAAGCCGGACAGGGAGCCATCTGCAGGCTGCGTCCCACAATAGCGAGCAGCTTACCGAAAATATTAAGAAATTTTCGACAGGATTGGACAAGCAAGGGGGGCTGGCGAATGAATTGCTGAACGACACGACGGTATTCCGGAAACTACAGGAGACCCTCGATGAATTGAACGAGGCTTCAAGGAAAGCTTCGGAATTCGCCGGGAACATGCAGCGAGCGGGCGAACGCTTGAACCAGGGCAATAATCCTGCGGGGATGCTGCTGCAGGACGAGGCGGTGGCGTCGGATCTGAGATCGGCCATCAGCCATTTGCGCACCAGCAGTGAAAAACTGGACGAGGACCTGGAGGCGCTTCAGCATAATTTCCTGTTAAGAGGGTTCTTCAAAAAGAGGGCGAAGACAGCGGCCCGGCAAGCGGCCCAGAAAGAGGCTACCCCGGCTCAGTAGCGTAATAAGTATTATGACCAAGGAATTCCATACTAAGAAATCTGATTTAGTTAAAGACATTATTATCGGGATGTCCGACGGGCTGACAGTCCCGTTTGCGCTTACAGCGGGATTGAGCGGAGTGCTGAATACGAATCATCTCATCATTGTGTCCGGACTATCCGAAATAGCAGCGGGGTGCATTAGCATGGGACTCGGGGGATACTTGGCAGGAGAGTCGGAAGTAGACCATTACAATACCGCGTTGAAAAAGGAATACAGCGAGATCGATAATACTCCGAATAGTGAATTAAAGGAGGTGCAGGACATTCTCCTCGATCTGGGTTTAGATGAAACCTTGGGCAAGCAAGTGGCTTTAAANNTAAAAAATCGTTGGGCGGACTTCATGATGAAGCTTGAATTGAAGTTAGAGCAGCCTTCCAGGAACCGTGCCGCCAGAAGTGCCGGAACCATTGCACTTTCTTATTTGATAGGAGGCTTTATTCCTTTATTACCCTATATTCTATCCAGCAATAGCCGGACAGGATTCTATTTCTCCTGTGGTTTCACTATACTGGCTCTGCTTATATTCGGGTATTTCAAAAGCAGCATGACCGGTCAACCGGTTGTAAAAGGAACGCTTAAAATGACATTAACAGGTATTATTGCAGCCGGCTGTGCCTACTTCCTGGCTAAAGCTGTAACTTGACAGTATAAGAACCGATTGTGCTGTGATAAGGATCAGGATCATTTCTGGACACGGGCAAGCGCCATCTCATATTCTAATTCGGGATCAAGATTCTGTTGTTCTAGTTTTTTTTCTTTTCCCATTAGTTCTTCATGATGTGTCTGCAGCCACGCAAGTTTTTTTTTGCCATAGGAAAAGCGGGTAAATATTACAAATAGTACGGGAACGACGAATATTGAAATGGTGGCTGAGGCTAGCATTCCGCCAAGAACAGTAAAACCGATCGTTTTGCGCGCTACAGCTCCTGCTCCTGTTGCTAAAACAAGCGGCATAACCCCCAGTATAAATGCCATCGAGGTCATAATGATAGGGCGAAAAC
>PLXD01000246.1 GCA_003151295.1 Chitinophagaceae bacterium
CGGATGTCATCATCACCCGCTTCCCGGAAGACAGCCGTGCCGGGCATGGACATCATTCCGCATCTGCCGTACTAGCTCATGAAGCATTCGCGGCGGCGGCGGATCCCGGCCGGTTCCCTGAACAGTTCAAATATGGTGTAAAACCCTGGCAGGCCAGGCGCTTGTTATGGAACACCTTTAATTTCGGGAGCTTTAACACGACCAGCGAAGACCAGATGAAAATTGATGTCGGCGTGTATAATCCGATATTGGGCAAAAGCTACGCGGAGATAGCAGCTGAGAGCCGTACCAATCACAAGAGTCAGGGCGCTGCATTGACGCCTGCCCGGGGACAATCACTGGAGTATTTTAGCCCGGTTGCAGGAGAGGCTGCGCATGCCGACCCGATGGAGAATGTCGTGGTGTCCTGGAGCCGTGTCGAAGGAGGAACGAAGATCCAGGCCATGATCGACAAACTTATTCAGGAATATTCATTAGCCAATCCTGAAAGATCTGTTCCCGGCCTGGTGAATTTATATACAGCAATCGGGCAGTTAAAAGACGGTTATTGGAAGACGCAAAAACTCAAAGAAGTGCAAAAACTGATTGAAGCATGCAGCGGACTGTGGTTGGAGGCTACTGTACACAATGGCTATGCAGTACAAGGCGATTCCATGCAAATTTATTTCGTAATGAATAACAGGCTGAATGCAAGGATTGCAGTCAATGAGATCACGGTGAATGGCTACGATACAATGTTCAGACAAGAGCTGACGGCCAATAAAAATTATTCCTTTTCCCATAACATCTTCGTATCCGGCGACAAACCAATAACACAACCTTATTGGCTGGCTGAAGAGATGTCACCGGGCTCCTACAATGTAAAAGATCAGACCCTTATCGGAGATGCGCAAAGCAAGCCTGCGTATGAAACGAAATTCAGACTGACTATCGAAGGGCAGGACATTGTATTCACCTGCCCTGTTCAATATAAATATACGGATGCGGTAAAAGGAGAATTATACCAGCCTGTAACAGTATTACCACCGGATACCGGCCAGTTCGATCCCGCTTTGGTGATTTTCACAGACGGGGAAGAGAAGAATTTTGACGTGCAGACCAAAATCCAGACCAGCCGTCCTGTGCAGCCGAAGATCAGGATTACACCGGTAGATGGCATTGCCTGTAAGCAAATAGGCGGGCTGCCTGGCGCCTCTCTTCTATATTCGGCCACGCCGCTCAAAAAAGGATCGAATCCTTCCTCCGAAGGCCCGGTCCCGTCGGTAAAAGGATCAGATCCGTCTTCCTTGGAATCGGGCATTGTGTATTCCCGGCTGGTGATCGACCAGGAGGGTAAGACGGATACGGTTCAACAATTAAAGACCATTTTATACGATCATATTCCCCGGATTGATTACTTCCGTCCTGCTACAGAGAAATTTGTAATAGCCGATGTTAAGATTGCCGGCAGAAGGATAGGTTATATTGAAGGTGCAGGCGATAAGGTGCCCCAGGCTTTACAACAAATGGGCTACGATGTAGTGTTGCTAAAGGAAAAGGATCTTACTTTCGGCAACCTGAAGCAATATGACGCAATCCTTGCCGGCATCCGTGCATACGACGTGCATGACTGGCTTATGGGAAAGTATGATGTGCTGATGGATTATGTGAAAGAAGGCGGTAACCTGATCGTGCAGTACAACAGGAATTTTATCGGAAATGCAAAGGCAAAGATCGGGCCCTATCCTTTCACCATTGCCAATATCCGGGTGACGGATGAACATGCGAAGGTCAATTTCCTCCGGGCGGATTATCCCGTGCTGAATTTTCCGAATAAGATCTCCGATAAGGATTTTGAAGGATGGATACAGGAAAGAGGCATTTATTTTGCAGATCAGCTGGACCCGGCTTTTGAGACGGTGCTATCCATGAAGGACCCTGGCGAGTCCGAGCAGAAAGGCAGCCTGGTGATCGCAGGATTCGGGAAGGGCAAATTCGTATACACAGGTCTTGTCTTTTTCAGGGAACTGCCCGCCGGTGTTCCGGGAGCTTATCGCCTGCTGGCCAATATTATCGCGTTAAACCATCTGCGAGGATTTTAAACGACAAAAATATCTAATAAAACAACGACAAAATTTACAGATGACAAAGAGAAGGGATATCGCTATTGTTGTGGCCATCATCGTCGGCCTGCTAGCCGGAAGGTTTATTAAGAGAGCGACTATCGGGATGATAATAGGACTGGGAGTGGGCTTGTTCGTCTCTTCGCTGATCTCGAACCGGAACAGGAAATAGCGATAACCACTAAAAAGAAACACATGGAAGATCATGAACAGGACAAAGCTCCCTTATTCGGGAAATGGGTTTACTGGTATCTGCTGGTGATCGGGTTCCTGCTCGTGCTGATCGGATTTTTCTATTTTTTTACAAAATATTTTTCATGAGCCGGCCCGATTGGATAGTATTGATCCTTACATTGGCCGGCATTATTGCCTACGGGTTATACAAGAGCCGGACTTCCAAAGACCTCGACGGGTATTTTTTATCCAACAGGTCGGTGCCCTGGTATATAGTGCTGATGAGCATTATGGGCACCCAGGCAAGTGCGGTCACCTTTCTCTCTGCACCGGGGCAGGCCTATACCGACGGGATGCGTTTCGTGCAATATTATTTCGGCCTTCCGTTGGCCATGGTGGTGCTTTGTATCAGTTTTGTCCCCGTCTTTCATAAACTCAGGATTTACACGGCTTACGAGTACCTTGAAAAGAGATTCGACCTCAAAACCCGCACGCTGACCTCTTTTTTATTTTTGCTGCAAAGGGGACTGTCTACGGGTATCAGCATTGCTGCCCCATCGATCATCCTGTCCTCCCTGCTGGGCTGGGATCTCTTCTGGACCAATATCTTTATGGGTGGATTGCTCATCATATACACGGTGACGGGGGGCGCAAAAGCAGTGGCCTATACACAACAACTGCAGTTGATCATTATTTTCGGGGGCATGTTCCTGGCAGCTTATATGGTTGTCCACCTGTTACCCGCCCGGGTAGGATTTTTTGATGCTTTGCGGGTGAGCGGCAAGGCAGGCAAACTGAATGTCATCACGACAGGGGTCTCGGCGCATGGATTCGACTGGAACAATCAGTATAATCTCCTGAGCGGGATCATCGGAGGCTTCTTCCTGGCTTTGTCATATTTTGGAACCGATCAGTCGCAGGTGGGGAGATACCTGACGGCGAAGTCGATCAGCGAGAGCCGGCTGGGGTTGCTTATAAATGGGCTGGTGAAGGTGCCGATGCAATTTTTGATCCTGCTGATAGGGGTGCTGGTATTTGCATTCTATCAATTCAATAGGGAACCTGTTTTCTTCAATCAGTCGCAGATTACCCGTTTAGCCGGTTCGAAATATAAAGATTCCCTGGTTGTACTCCGGCATGATTATGAGATGACGCAGGCTGGGAAGGTCCAAGCGATGGGCTGGATGGCGACGAATGCCGATCAAAAAGGTCAGGAGGTTTATAAAGAAGCGGAGAGCCGCCTGCAGTCGGCGGAGACGCAGAAGATACAGTCCCGGGCGACGTTAAAGAGATGGCTAAGCGATAAGGAGGTGGGGGGAGATCCGAACGATACGAATTATATTTTTCTCCGGTTTGTAGTGGATAACCTGCCCAGGGGCCTGATCGGACTCTTGATTGCCGTCATATTCCTTGCGGCATGGGGTTCGATAGCCGCAGCCCTCAATTCATTGGCTTCCTGTACGATCGTGGATTTTCATAAGCGATTCTCAAAACGAACACTTTCCGTTGAAAAAGAATACCAATTGTCCAAACGGTATACGGTGCTATGGGGATTTTTTTGTGTATTGGTCGCCCAGTTGGCCTACAATATAGGCAACAGCCTGATTGAAGCGGTGAATGTACTGGGCTCTTTGTTCTATGGGGTGATACTGGGCATCTTCCTGGTTGCCTTCTACCTGAAGAAGGTCGGTGGAGGGGCCGTATTCATCAGTGCGCTGATCATCGAAGCGATGGTCCTTGCCATTCATGTTCTGAACCAGAGAGGGGTGCTGCATCTCAGCTTTTTGTGGCTGAATGTGGTGGGTGCGGTTGGAGTGGTGCTGTTGAGCGCGGGCATACAGGGGATACGGGGAGTGAAGGAAGGGAGCTGGTTGTGAGTGGTGAGTAGCTTTATTGAAGTTAAAGATTTATACAAATCACTCACCACTCACCACTGACATTATATGCTATTTCAACGACGTGATGAGCTTCTCATTCAGCGTCACATAATCATAATTATTCGCTTTTTTGGCCATTTCGATTCCCTTTTGAGCCGCGGCGGTTGCGTCCTGCTTCCTGCCTAATTTAGCAAGGCATCTGGCCTTTTGATAGTATACGAAATAGGCGTCCGGATTTTGGTCGATCGCCTTATTAAACCATTCAAGGGCTTTGTTTTGATCTTTCCCGTTTTCCAGGTAGTACATGGCCGCGGTGAAATAGGGACGGTTGTCCTTACTCATCGCCTCATCGATCTGGGACATGATCTTGCCATCAATTTCCACCCTGATGGGGAGGGTGACCAGGGTCTTATCCCAGATCAGCTGAAGGTCACAACTGTAGGTAGTAAGATTCGCAAACAGGATCGTGAATGATTCGACGGAGAAAGGAAGTGTTGTACTACTGACAGTTACGCGGACGATGTCCTGGTCCTGTTTGTAGACGGACGAATTGACGACATCCAATTGCCTGGTAATAATAAAGGTCCACTCCCCAGCACCGGGAATGGTGAGCAATCCATATTTTCCGGCGGGTATTTTCGTGCCTCCGATCATTACTTCGTCTCCGAAAGTTATTGTGGTGGCCTGGTTAGCTCCTGTGCGCCATACTTTACCATAGGGCACGAGGTCGCCGAATATCTGACGTCCTTTGACGCCGGGTCTGGAATAGGACAATTCAATAGCGGAGAGGCCGAAATCCTGCTTTACGAACTGGGGAAGCGATGGGGCCGGCGCTTTTATCTGCTGTGCCTGCGTACCGAAATTCATGGATGTGATAATCAGTAAGATAGTCGCTAACCTGGCGAATCGTTTTGTGAAGGAATGTAGTGGTTGCATAAATGAATTTTGAGAGTCGAATGTACAGCAATCCGGATTAATCCGCTCTAAAAAGCCACGATCAGGGTCTCCCTTTCCTTTTTGCTTTTTAGCAGTCGCCAGGCAGGGCCCTCCCTGACCAGCCTGACGGCTTCTGCGTCGTGTGGAGGCGATACATCGACGCCTGTCACTCTTCCGGTAAATACATTATTATTCAGGGGGCATGGGGCTGTTAAATAGGGTAGAGTCTGTTTTCAAACCCGGTAAATCCGTAGTGTTGATATATTGTTAATATTATAAATTCCATATACGCTGGGTATTCATTCCTAAAAAATCGCATAAACTGTGGATATTCTTCCCCTATTTGCCCTATCTTTATATTACCTTCAGGATAAGGTAAAGCTTTATTCTTTAGGGGAATAGGGTGGTTGTAGGAGCCTGCAATTCTTTGGCTCATAAATTGTTTGATGATAAGGGCTTGCCTGTTTTCACGCATTTTGCGGAAAGGTCCCAAAAAGATCAAATTATGAGAATTGCCAATGTGATTTATGCATATAAAGATCCTGAACTGGTTAAGCGCTTAATATTGGCGATGGAGCATAAAAATTTCGATTTTTATGTACATCTTGATAAAAAAAGTGACTTACACCCTTTTCGTGATCTTGCTGATCTGCCCAATACCCAATTTGTAAGCAGAAGAGCTTTGATGCATTGGGGCGGCTTTAGTTTTGTTCGGGCGCTTGTGAATTCCATGGAGGAAATTCTAAACAGCGGTAAGGAATATGATTTTGTCAATTTGATGACAGGTCAGGATTATCCTATCAAGACTGCCGATTATATACATGATTTCTTCTCTAATAACATCGGAAAGTCATTCATTACGTATGAAACGCCTCCTTCAATTTGGTGGGGTCAGTCGATGCGCCGGTTCAGGCAATATCATATGACGGATTATTCTTTCAAAGGCCGGACCCGTATTGAACAGTTTCTGACGGCCATTTTACCCGCCCTATCGTTCCCCTTGCCTTATAAATTATACGGAGGGCCGTGCGCCTCTTATTGGACGATCAGCATGGATGCTGCAAAGTATTTGTACGAATTCCTTAAAAACAACCTTAGTTTAAAACTGCGCATGTTTTTTAAGCATACCTGGGCGCCGGATGAGTTCCTGATGAGTACGATCATCATGAATTCTCCCTATAGAGATGCGGTAGTTAATAATAATCAACGCTATATCGATTGGACGACGGGCGGGTCCCATCCCAAAATAGTGACAAAGGGCGACATTCATAAACTGGAGAGGTCCGGGAGGTTATTTGCCCGTAAATTCGATTTAAAGATCGATAGCGATATTCTGGATCTGATAGATACTCATCTTTTGGGTCGTGATACGGCGATTGCCCAGGCAAGATATTCGACACGGGCTTCCCAAAGCCAGGGGGCCGTAGTAACTCAATAATTCCTCCTCCCGGTGCTATGCTTCTTCCTGTTATTATGCTTTTTTTCTTCCGGGTATTTATACTTATTAATGCTTGTACGGTTCCTTATTTCTAAAAGCCGGATGGAAACGGTGAAGGGTTTCCCGGAGATATTCTCTATCCAGGTGGGTATAGATCTCGGTTGTGGTTATACTTTCATGTCCCAGCATTTCCTGCACGGCGCGAAGATCGGCGCCTCCTTCTACCAGGTGTGTGGCAAACGAGTGGCGGAAGGTATGGGGGGAAATATGCTTGGTGATTCCGGCCTTTTTAACAAGGTCTTTCAGTATTAGAAAGATCATGACTCTGGTAAGCCTGGCTCCCCGGCGGTTGAGAAAAAGAATATCTTCATGGTCGGGTCTTGCGGGAATGTGGACCCGGATCTCTTTTTGGTAAATATTAATATATTTAATGGCGGCGTTTCCGATCGGGACCAGCCTTTCTTTGTCTCCCTTGCCGGTCACCCGGATAAAGCCGGTATCCAGGTACAGCCCGGAAATCCGTAGATTCACTACTTCGCTCACCCGCAATCCGCAGCTGTATAAAGTCTCCAGGATTGCTTTGTTGCGCCCCCCTTCAGCTTTGCTCAGATCGATCGCGGCTATAATCGATTCTATCTCGTCAATGCTTAGGACATCCGGTAGCGCTCTTTTCAATTTGGGAGCTTCCAGCAGGGCCGTCGGGTCTTTGCCTGTAATCTGTTCGATGGAGCAATATTTATAGAAGGAGCGGATGCCGGAGAGGATACGTGCTTGGGAAGTAGGGGTCATGCCCAGTTCGTGGATCCATTTGAGAAATTGCCGGAGTTGGCTCAATTCTATTTCAGCCGGTGATTTCAGCAAATGGACTTCCTGCAGAAATTGAGTCAGTTTATCTATATCCCGCAAATAGGCTTCCACTGAGTTCGGGGAGAGGGACCTCTCCAGTTGCAGCCACGCTTTGAACCCTTTCTTGTAAGATTCCCACATATGACAAGTTTAAAGTTTATCCCTGAAACCCGAAAATTTTCTTTCTAATCCGGGTGGATTTTGCCATATTACTGTAGGTTTGCTTCCCATAAGCCAAGTATTCATGGTAACTGTCAATTTACGATCATTCAGGCAACAGGTCCGCCACAATAAAAAACGGGTAAGGAATTTTCTGTCAAGGCTGGCGAAGAAGCCACCCCGTGATCTGGTAGCGATTACACTCGAGGCGGATAAAGCTGCCTGGAAACAGACGGATTGCCTGGACTGCGCCAATTGTTGCAAGACCATGTCGCCTACGTATACCGGGAAAGATATCAGGCGTATTTCCTCGCACCTGGGGATGACGCAAAGGGCTTTCCGCGAGAAATGGCTATATAAGGATAAAACAGGCGATTGGATGAATGTGAAGCAGCCCTGTCAGTTCCTGGACCTGGAAACCAATAAGTGCAATATCTATTCGGTCCGGCCCCGTGATTGTGCCGGTTTCCCGCATCATACAAAAAAGAAGATGGTGGACTATATGCATATGTATAAACAAAATATTGAGTATTGCCCGGCTACTTACCGGATGGTGGAACGGATCAGGGAGGTATTGGGACGATAGCACTTACGCGTAGACATCTTCGATTAAAAAGTATTCATATTCCGGGTCGCTTTCCTTTTCGGGGTCGCTTTCCTGGCCTTTGCGGCGTGAAATGGCCAGCACATCATACTGGATCCTTTTCCAACCGGGATTCCGGTACAGGAAGGCAGCGGCGGCCCGCATCATGTTCCTGATTTTTTTACAGGTAATGTTTTCTTCCGGATGGCCATAGACGCCGGAACTGCGGGCCTTGACCTCGATAAAATGCAATATATGCTTCTGTAAGGCGATAATATCCACTTCATAACGTCCCTGGCGCCAGTTACGGTGAAGGATCGTATATCCTTTTCGGATCAGCCAGCCTGCCGCCAATTCTTCCCCCTTTTCTCCAAAATCATTGTGGGTAGCCATT
>PLXD01000565.1 GCA_003151295.1 Chitinophagaceae bacterium
AATACAATGATCTCGGCGCTTTCACCGCCTTTGCTGACGATCAGCACGATATCCTGTTCCTGCACCATACCCAGGTCCCCGTGAATAGCATCGGCGTCATGCAGGAAAATGGCGGGTGTGCCGGTGGAGTTCAGGGTAGCCACTATTTTTTGTGCGATAATGGCACTTTTCCCGATCCCGCTTACGACCAGCCTTCCTTTACCCGAAAAGATCGTTTCTACGGCTTTCTCGAACTGTTCGTCTATTAAAGCCTCCAATGCGGCAATCGAAGCAGCTTCCATCCGGATCGTATCCTTCGCAATCTCTATGATTTTTTTACCTGTTTGCATAGAACATTTCGCAAACGTACTGCAAAATGTTTAACCCGCGCAATTATATAGGTAAGCAATTTGCAGGGCGGCGGCGACCGGAATACTGCAAAAAGATCTTCACAAGGGCTTGTGATCGGATCCCGGCAAATAATACCGGGACAAAAAGGTTGGGAAGACGCGGAAGGAAAGCAGGAAGAAGAAAGGCGATGAGAAAAGACACCTGTCAATCGAATAGACAAATCACCATGAAAGGGCGTATAATCATGAGAATCAATGTATATACCTATAAATTTACCACTAGAAACGACGATTTTGGATCTAAAGAAACACTTGCCCGAATTTTAACAATTAAGGCTTCTTCCCTATCCTCTTTTTTAGTAACTTCGCCATCCTTTAAAATAAGAACACAACCTGTTACTCGCCCCAGGTGAATAACTACTTCCTGCTGTTCAAGGCATTTTGATTATCTTATTAATTACTTCGATCAGATTTGTGGTGAGAAGGAAAACAACAGAGCATGGCAACAACCGTAACTAAAAAAATCAATACTAAAAAGGCTAAGGCCGAAATCAGTAACCCCTCCGGCCGTCCCGCTATCCAAATTGTATCCGGCGATCTCCGGTCACNNGGCAAGAGCCTCTGCTACCAGTTGCCTGCCATCATCAGCGAAGGAGTGGCGATCATTGTCAGTCCGTTGATCGCGTTGATGAAGAACCAGGTGGACCTGGTCCGCAGCTATAGCAGCAGGGACAATGTGGCCCATTTCCTGAACTCCACCCTCAACAAGAAACAGATCAAGGTTGTACACCAGGACCTCCTGGATGGTCATACCAAAATGTTATATGTGGCACCCGAGACCCTCACGAAACAAGAGAACCTGGAATTCTTCAGCGATCTGAAGATTTCGTTCTTCGCCGTAGATGAGGCACATTGTATTTCGGAGTGGGGGCATGATTTCAGACCCGAATACAGGAGGCTGCGTGAGATCATGGACCAGATCAGCCCGAATGCATCCGTGATCGCGCTGACAGCCACGGCTACCCCCAAAGTGCAGAGCGATATCGTGAAGAACCTGGGCCTTCGCGATCCGAAGATATTCATGTCGTCCTTTAATCGCCCCAATCTCTATTACGAGATCCAGCCCAAGGTCAAGAAGGATCAGACCATTAAAAGCATAGTCCGATATATCGTCCAGCATAAAGGCAAGAGCGGCATCATCTATACCCTCAATCGTAAGACAACGGAAGAGCTGGCGGATATGCTGGTAGCCAATGGCATCAAGGCCGTGGCCTACCATGCCGGGCTGGATAGTAAGCTGAGGGCCGAAAGACAGGATTTGTTCCTGAACGAAGATGTGCAGGTCATCGTAGCTACGATCGCATTCGGGATGGGGATCGATAAACCAGACATCCGGTTTGTCATTCATTTTAACATTCCCAAATCTATCGAGAATTACTACCAGGAGACCGGCCGCGCCGGCCGTGATGGTTTGGAAGGAAACTGTATCCTGTACTATTCCCATAAGGACGTAGCTAAGCTTGAACACCTGATGAAAGACAAGCCACTGAGCGAACGGGAAGTAGGCGCGCAGCTGATCAATGAGACCGTGGGGTATGCCGAAGCCGGCGTCTGCCGTCGTAAGGTCCTCATGAGTTATTTCGGAGAGGAATATACAGCCGAGAATTGCGGCCACTGCGATAATTGCCTTCACCCGAAAGAAAGGGTAGAGGCTAAAGAGAATGCGGTAAAAGTGCTGAAAGCGATCAAGGCGCTTGACGAGCGTTTTGCCACCGGTTATGTGGTAAATATCGTCATGGGCAAACTGACGCCGCAGATCCAGATGTTCCGACATGAGGGAATCGCCGAGTTCGGCATCGGAAAAGACGATCCCGAGGCTTTCTGGAACTCACTCATGCGGCAAATGCTGCTGGAAGACCTGTTAAAAAAGGACATCGAAGAATATGGAGTGCTGAAGATCACGAAGAAGGGGGAGGATTTCCTCAGGAAGCCCAAATCCTTCCGGATCATCCTTAACAACCTGTTCGAAGAAGCCAATGCAGACGACGAGGATGAAGGCGCCGAGACTGGCGGGTCGGCCGTCATCGATGAGAAATTATTCGAGCTGCTAAAGGAACAACGGCAGAAAGAAGCCAAGAAAAAGTCGCTGCCTCCTTTCGTGATCTTCCTGGAAACTTCTTTACAGGATATGGCCACCCTCTATCCGACGACAATCCAGGAACTGGAAAAATGCCAGGGGGTGAGCAAGGGGAAGGCCATTCGCTACGGCAAACCTTTTATCGATATCATCGATAAATATGTCACGGAAAACGACATTCAGAAGCCCGACGATTTTATCATGAAGAGCGTGGTGAACAAGAGTGTCAACAAGGTATATATCATCCAGCAGGTCGACAAGAAGATCCCGCTGGAGACGATTGCCCGAAATAAAGACCTTCGCCTCGACGCCTTGCTGGAGGATATGGAGACCATTGCCGCCAGCGGCACCAAGCTCAAGCTTAACTATGCCGTCGATGAGATGTTAGACGAATACGAACAAGAAGAGATCATCGAATATTTTAAAAACTGCGAGACGAGCAGCCTGCAGGTAGCCCAGCAGGAGCTTTCCGAAGGCAATTTCTCCTGGGAGCAGCTGAAGATCATGCGGATAAAGTTCCTAAGCGAGTATGGGATGTAGACGAGGAATTTATAGGAATCCATAACAAGCTTTTTGTGAATTATTCGTTTATAATTTCGGAATTTAGCCCGGAAATCCTATTTTTGCTACCCCAACGAAAATTTGGGAAGGAGGTGCGGTAGCTCAGTTGGTAGAGCAANNAAAATCCTTGTGTCGCCGGTTCGATCCCGGCTCACACCACTGAAAAAAGTAGAAAGCCCTGTAAATTAATAACTTACAGGGCTTTCTTGTTTATTGGAGTATATGTGGGAAACACTGACCGTATTCCAGAATCAGAGAATGAATTCACCCCTACCCAATTGATCCCGCACATACCTTCCAATTATTTCTTTGCCTCCTTAACGTACAACAATGAATCAGCTTTTCAACATATCTACTGTAACGGAAGAAAATGTAAATACGATTGCCTCATCTCCTAATGAACCACATAATCATGATTATGAAGAATTAATCGTTGCCGATGAAGGAAAGCTGGAACATTTTATTGATTTTAGATCAAGCAGTCTGGATGCTCCATTTGTTAGTTTTGTTACCAAGGGAAAAGTGCATCGTGTGAAGCCCGGAATAAAAAACGGAAAATGCAAAATGTGGGTGATGCGTTTCAAAAGTGAGTTTATTCCCGAAACCACTTTTCAGTTGTATTCCTATTATCACGACCATGCAAACATCAGCATGCAGCGAGGAGGATGTTTCAGCCGCATGGTAACGCTTTGCGAAATGATGTTTGGCGAGATGCAGCAATCTATACCTGACTATTCGATTGTAAGGCATTTGCTGAGTGCCCTTTTTACGATGATCGAATCAGAAAGAAAAAAACAACATCCCGATGAAACCGGCATACAAAAAACACAGAACACCACCTTCAAAAATTTTTTAAAAATCCTTGAAGAAAACTTTCACAGGCCCGATGGAGTAGCGTTCTATGCTGAAAAACTATTCATGTCTGCAAGAAACCTTAATTTGATTTGCCAAAATATCTTACAGAAAAGTGTTTCGGAAATAATTGAAACCAGAAAACTTATTGAAGCGAAAAACCTTCTGATAAATTCCGAAAAAACCGTATCAGAAATCGGTTTTGATCTGGGATACAATGAAAAAGCCTACTTCTCGAACGTATTCAAAAAGAAATCGGGGCAGACGCCTACCGAGTTCCGGGAGGAAATGAAGAAGCTCATTTCCTGAATTTACAACTCTTTTTCCGAAATCAGTTACCTTTGGCTCTCCTTTCAGGTGCAACTTTGCATTGTCAATTTAAATCACAAAATTTAAATAAAATGAGCAAAGCAACAACAAAATTCAAAGCAGTTGCAGTACTATTAGCAGTATCAGCAATAGTAACTCTCGCAAGCTGCACAAACAATGGAAGCGATTCCGCAGGCAAATCGGAAATTGATTCACTGAGAAACCAAATCACACAACTTACTTCGGGAAATGAAGCAATCGCAAAACATCTTATAACATTTGACACGCTTGATTTCACCGTTTTCAGCAATCAGGAATGGACAAGGTTGCATGAAAGCCATTCCAAAGACATCATCGTTCATTGGCCTGACGGGCACAACACAACCGGAATTGAAAGGCACATTGCAGATTTGAAAGCCATGTTTGTATATGCACCAAACACACAAATTAAAGAACACCCCATTCGTTTTGGCTCCGGAAACTTCACGGCTGTTACCGGGATTATGACAGGGACATTCACCAAACCAATGCCCATTGGAAATGGCAAATTTATTCAACCTACCGGAAAATCCTTTTCTCTTCCGATGTGCACCATCGGTATCTGGAAAGACGGAACGATGAATGAAGAATATTTATACTGGGATAACCAAACTTACATGAACCAATTAGGATTAGGCAAATAATACGGATAATTTAAGAATAAATAAACCGGAAACATCAGCAACAATACCTTTAACCGGATCGACAATGAAACTGAACGAACTGAATAAAATAGCAGAACCATTTAGCAGCACGGAGCAAATGCCCGTGCTGTTTTTGGGGCATGGCAGCCCGATGAATGCCATTGAAGAAAATGAATTCGTAAAAGGCTTCAGAGACATCGGTAAAACGATCGCCAGGCCAAACGCGATTTTATGTGTATCTGCACATTGGGAAACAAAAGGAACTTTTGTTACTGCAATGGAAAAGCCCATGACCATTCACGATTTTGGCGGGTTTCCAAAAGCCTTGTTTGATGTGCAATATCCGGCACCCGGAAGCCCAGCCCTGGCAAAAGAAGCAAAAAGTCTAATCACAAAAACAGAAGTCGGCCTTGATGATAAATGGGGACTTGACCACGGAGCATGGAGCGTGATCAAACATTTGTATCCGAATGCCGAAGTCCCTGTGATTCAAATGAGCCTGGATTATTCCCAGACACCACAATATCATTATGAGCTGGCCAAAGAAATTTCATCGCTTCGCAAAAAAGGAGTGCTGATAATCGGCAGCGGGAACATGGTTCACAATCTCAGAATGTTGGCATGGGATAAATTGAATGCTGCTGAATTCGCATTTGACTGGGCCATTGAAGCCAGTGAGAAAATGAAAAAATTTATTCTAGCAAACGATCACAAAGAACTTATCAATTTCAAGGCACAAGGCAAAGCATTTGACTTAGCCATTCCAACTCCCGAACATTACCTGCCATTGCTTTATGTGTTAGCATTGAAAGAAGAAAATGAAAAGGTGAGTTTGTTCAATGATAAAGCGGTGGCAGGTTCGCTCACAATGACTTCATTAAAAATTGATAAAGCCTGATTTAAAAATGAAGGCGAATCATCAGCAGCCTTAAGCAATTACTCCACCAGGATCAACAGCCCTTTAGCAGGGGATAGTCGTATTGTATCATGAATCGCTATTTTTATAATTTCCTGGAAATTTTTAATATAAGGAACAGTAATGAGGGCCTTATCCGGGTTTATCCCAATTGATTTCCAATCAATTTGGAGGCGCACATCTGTGGTCGAAGATGCCCACGATGCGACTGAAATTAGCATTTTCCCTTTTTCCCCCTTTCTTACGTATGCTGTTGCCAAGACATCAGGGTTATTGGTTTTAACAGGGCAGGTTGAGTCCCAATAACCTTTCATGACTGATTTATCAATACCAAATTCATCCCATATTTTCCAGATATCCCGGGGGTCACAGGTGACGCCTTCGGTTCCCCATGGATATCGGACGGTCATACCATAGACCATCCCCCTCCAGGGGTTTCCTCCACCCTGCAGCATATCCCCCATTAAGCCGAAAGGAATACCGGACACTTCCACCAACCAGTTATCAGGCGGCATTTGATCATACATAAAACTCTCTCCAAACCACAATTTATTGATATAGGGAAAATACTCCGTATACTGATTGGCGGGCCCTATTGAAAATCCGGTATTAGAATGCAAATCCAATAAACATCCCGGCTTTATTTCATCCATTACTTTGCGCATCCGCTTCAGCATATCCCGGTCAAAGGAAACATCATCCAGGTAAAGACCATCAATATCAACATGCTGCACCAGCCAGCGTAATCCTTCAATGTAGTAATTGTACCATCTGGACTGTCCGCTGGTAATTACAGCGGCATCACATGTCTGATAACCATTGATAGGCGTAAACCATTGTACATCATAATGATCGACATAATGTTCCTGAAGCCAGGGATAGCCGCCGCCGTTCCCATCTCCCAGTATTTCATTGCCCAAACTCCGCAAGGCCCAAATTTCAGGGACCTGGTTGGTCAATTCGCGAATGGTATAATAGATTTTAACTTTCTCCCCTTTTGTATGCCAATAGTCCACAAATTTTCTCATGCTGTCAACCGCCACAAACGGATAATTAATATAAGGATTTACAGGGTTGGCATGGTGCACATTGATGATGCGTATTCCGGAAGACAGATCATACGGTGAAGGGGCCGGATTTTTTCCGTTGTGATAATATCGATTGTCAAACTGGTCTTGTGGATTCAACTTTTTAACGGGTGTGACTAACAGCCTGAACCGGTAATTAACTTCTTCACCGCTTTTCAGAATCCTTTCGCCTGAATAGGTAGTGGTAAGCACCGTATTATCAAAAGTTTGAATAGCAAAGCCTCCTTTGTTCGCATTATACCAGCCGGATGGCGGTGCCGGGTGATATAAATTAAGCAAAGGGCCGGAATAGGAGGCTCCTCTCAATTCGCAATGCAGCCCGGCATTTACCGAACCCACCCAGTAGGAATCCTGCGGGCCCATCCACTTCCAACTATAGGAGGATGGGCAATACCTGCCGGAAAGGCCCATACCCATAAAATATTGAGCGGTTCTTTTTACAACAGGTATTTCAAGGCGGATATCTTTTACCCTTACCTCCATGTTGGCTTTCACTTTAATGGTGTAATCCACCGTACCATCAAATTCCATTTCGCCATTGCAGGTCAATGAAATAATGTCATTTGAAACTTCCGCTACCCACGAAACCTTCCCTTCGGAAATTGTAATATACCGAAACAAAACCGGTTTAAAGATCTGAATTCCCGCATCTGTTTCCACCAAAAATCGGATGGGGGCATTCAATACCGGCTGATGATTAGCTTCTATTGCCGAGGGTAAACCCGCTTCATTAAGCCTCACTTCCCTCATCAGACAACGAATGGATTTATCTTGTACCTGCAATGGAATATAGGGCGCCACAATGGAATCATTAATACCCAGCGATGAATTTAGCCAACGCAATCTTGAGTGTTGCCAGGGCTGGCTGTCACCCCGGTCTTCAAGAATAGTATCTGCTACATCAAGTGTGACGTTTATGGTCTGAGGCCTTTCATTTTTGGCAGCAATGGTAACATTGAAAGAATAAAGGCCGCGCTTGCAATTCCTATCCAAATCAACGCCAAACCATAAGGCCTGCACTTTCCCCCTGGGCACATTCACCCTTTTGACGAAAGGCTTTCCTTCAAAATCAATCCCGCCTGTATTGAAACAGGTTACTTTATCGCTGCCACTATAGGAAATCGCTATATCTTCTAAATCCGTCTTAGCCGCATAAACGCCGATCTGGAAGGCATAATATTCGTTGCGCATGGCTTCCCCGTAATACCGGTTAGAAGGACGCCGCTGCACCCAACGATAAGGCAAATCGCCACTCATCCGAATCGGATATTTTCTGTCCTCGGGAAAGAGCAGATAATTTTCCGTTGCCGATTCTTTTAGTCTGTTTACCTCCGCTTCGGTCGCGCAAACTTCCATCGGGTAAAAACTGTCAAATGCAGTCCGCGATTCTATTTTAACCAATGCTGCTTTTTCCAGGTCGTTTCGGGGANNTCACCCATTCCTGTTGCGGTTCTTTTTCTGCTTTCAGGTAAGATCCTTCCCACCATCCGATATTGCTTTTGCCCTTATAAGGCATATAATAAACATAATAGGTGCCTGCACCGTTATTAGGTTGAAAAACCAATTCACCCTGCTCCCGGGTGATATTTATTCTAAAAATATTTACAACCGCTTTCCCGTTTTTGTCCATAATCAGGATTGCCTTTTTATCTGCGTCTCTGTCTCTTCTGCGCCAGTTGATTTTTATATATACGGCATCACCTGGTTCCTTTACGTTGATTACGGCACGATGGTTACCCAAATTCTCATTCCAGGGATCTAATGCAACAGCATAGTCAGGAATTTGAGTCCAGGCAAAGATTGTGGAAAAAGCAAACAGTAAAGAGAGAGATACATGCTTAAAAGTCATTTTATATATTGTTTCATGAGCGTCTTGATCACATTTCTATTTTTCTACCCTGAGTGTTACAACATCCAATGAAGCGATTTCTATCTGATCGGGCGCCAGGCCCATCGATGTTTGACCCGTATTGCTATAATAAGTCGATTTTACATTTCTTTCCCAATCCAGGGCCGTTTTTTCCGCTTTATCAGAAGGGTTAAATAATGTTAGCATCCAGGCTTTCCCATCCTCGCTTGGCTTTAATACCAATACAACAATATTTTTATTGCTAAGCTGCAACATCGGTGCAGACAAATTTTTATCTGCGGCTTTTGTTACGATGAAGGGCTGAGATAAGTTAGTTGCAAATTGAGTGGCCTCTACCGGGTTAAATGTATTATGAGGCCTTAATGCATATCTAAATGTAATGATACCATCCTGATAAGCACGATAATTGGTTTCCCAGTGATTATTTAATGCCCACGAATAAATTATTTGCGTTGGTTCGATTTTTTTACGCCAAACAGCCGGGTCACCTTGTCCGCCAAGCATCGTTGCGGTAATACCTCCTATTTCAACCAAAGGTGCGTCAAGCGTAGCCCAGGTAATTCCAAAATTTTTATTTGAAACATCAGCCCATTCCCCTACTTCGAGCCAGTTTTTACAGGCTCCCGGAATTTGATCTGTTTCCGGCCGCATGATTGCCAGCGGGGTATTTAATTTAATTTCTCCTCCGTCAACATTAAATGGGAAGCCAAAATTGACTGATTCTTTACCCCCGGTATTAGCCCAGGATCCATCTCCTGGATGAGGATTTAATTCAGTAGCCTTTTTATCCAATATATTGGTCATCTCCACATAATCAAATCCATTCACCAATCTTATTTCCCGGGTTAATTTATTGCATCCGGGGGCACTTGATTCAATTAATAAAGTAGATAGAACCGGCCCTTTTTCTTTTATCGATATTGTCACGGGGCCGTTTCTTTTCAAATCAACCAATTTATCACCATTCAGGAAAAGGTAATCATTTAAGTAGTTTCCCTTTGAAGAATCTGCGAAATTGTTAATGATCGTTTTGTTTCTGATACTTTTAATAGCTCCGGTAGCAGTATCCATGACGATGGTTAGAATACCATTATCCAATGAATTTAAGGATGCCTGAACATATATAGCTGACATGGATTTGCCAGGCAAAAATAAAAACTTCTTAGCCGCATAAGGAGGTATTTCCTTTGCAACAAATGCAAGCTCTCCTGTTGACAGACGCTGCGATGGAATAATTACGCCCTCTTCGTCCTTTACCACATCCCCATTAGATGAAAGCTGCGATGAAACAAGAACCAGGCTACTCCTTTTCCATGAATTCGTATTAAATACCTGAACTAGATTTTCTGAACCCATCGTGCCGGATTCGCCTGCCGCGTCCTTTAAGAGTTCCTGCGAGAGGTCATGAGCCCTGGTCACGTAGGATTTTTTAATGTCCCATTGTTCGATTGTCTTTTTACTTAGCGGGTTTGAAACACTTTCATCGGCCCCCCATGTATGCTCTGAATACAATAACACATGTTGCCAGGCTTCTTTAAACTTAACTACAGGAAATTGATCGGGGTTTATCATTGCCCAAAGAGTCTCAGCCTGGGTTAACCTGGATGAACTTGTCCTGTTTTCCCCCGTTTCAAAAGCGGAGGACCCTGCTCCATCTTCCCAATAACCCGTCCAGTCTCCTTTTACCAAAGGCAATTGACTGCCATATTTCTTTTCAAATGCACTGAAGGCGGTACTTGTCGAAGATATGATAAACCTAGGCCAGTCATATTTCGAATTCCAATCTTTAACAAAGTCACTTATTTCAATTTCCGGCACCGCATTGTCTCCATGACCACTCCATCGAATATAAGAAATGTCGTAAGGAAAATGGATATCTTTCAACCTGTTAAGATAACTGGAAACGAACTTTTCAGAAAGATGAGGGATTCCATGAGACAATGCATAGCCTTTATAAGGAATCCAAACCAATACTTTCTCTTTTCCAGAAGGAGATACCCAATAAAAGGGCTTATCCTCGCACTTTTGAAGAATATCACCAATGCGGTCCCCTTCATTGGGTGCAGCTGAAAAATATTTGATGCCTGCCTGTGCCATTGCCGTTACTGTTCCCCAGGTATATCCCGGCACATCGCTAATCATAGCCGCATCCACTTTAACGCCGCATTTTTGGGCCAGTTCCGTAGAATACTTAAAAAGTTGCAATAACTCCTCCGGTCTGCAAAGGCCTGTTAATGTATTGAAATACATTCCATTTATAGCCACTGATCCGTTTTTAACGGCATCAAGGAATTGCTTTTTTTGCGGCTCGTCCATTCTTTGCAAAAATAAGTCTGCAGCATAGGTGCCCTCAAGATTCCAGACAAACCTTGCACCTGCCGGATAATTTTTTGTTTTATCAGCATATTCCATCGCTTTTAGCAAATTATTAATTTGCTTTTTCTCAATATTCGTTTGTATTTCTGTATACCCCACATCAAAATGCGAATGCGGCAGAATATAAATTGTTCTTTTCTGAACAGGTTGAAGGGTAACAAATTTGCTGACAATTTCTTTTTTCCCTGCAAGAACTTTAACGAATACACTATCTGTTTTCTGAACAGCATGCACCAACACATTAAAAGAATTAAACCCATCATTCAAAATAAAAGAATGTGATTCCCTGCTATTTATTATAACCTTTAACATCTCCGGATTCCCAAAATGCAACGCATTTAAAATAATGGGTTGCTTACCATTTTTCATAACAAAAGGCGAAGGAGTGATATCAAATTTTTGGTGAAATGAAAATTTAAACGTCATATACCAGTCATTGCTGTTTTGCGCCTGACCCACTACTTTAAGTTTAACTGATTTCCCTGGAGTCAGCTTGCTGATAGGCAACCGAAGAAACGCAAGCCCATGTGCATCATTAGCCCCGTCTCTTTTTGTTTGCTGAAATACGATTCGGGTACTATCGGATGCACCAAATGTCCAGTTGGGAGCCAGATTTGCCGGCAGTGTAGTAAAAGTCAATAACTTTTGATCGTCAACATATAAATCAAAATTCCGTTTATCGTTACCCGAACCCGAGGAGTGAGCGGCGACCCAACAGAAATAAACATAGGGTCCCTTACTATTTTTGGGCACTGGTGCAGTTTCCCATTCAATAGTCTTGTTGCCATCGGTGGCTCTTGTTAACAAAGCAGTCGTTGCATAATC
>PLXD01000049.1 GCA_003151295.1 Chitinophagaceae bacterium
ACTCCCGGTGCCGAAACCCTCCCCGCAACAGGTACTCGTGAAGATCATTGCCTGTGGGGTCTGCCGCACCGACCTGCATATCGTGGATGGGGAACTGGATCAACCGAAACTTCCACTGGTACCCGGTCACGAGATCATTGGCACCGTCGTACAGGCAGGAAAGGAAGTAAGCGTCTTAAAAGAAGGAGATCTGGTAGGGATCCCCTGGCTGGGATATACCTGCGGCGAATGCAAATACTGCCTTCGGGACCAGGAGAACCTTTGTGAAAAAGCCGCTTTTACAGGATATACCCTCGACGGGGGATTTGCAGAGTACACGGTAGCACACCAGCGCTATTGCCTCCCGGTTTCCCCATCACAGGCCACCCCCGCAGGCGCACCCTTGCTTTGCGCAGGGTTGATCGGCTATCGCTCTTACGGCATGGTCGGGAAGAACGTGGAAAGTATAGGCATTTATGGATTCGGGGCGGCAGCGCATATACTGATCCAGGTGGCCCTTTACCAGCAAAAAAAGATATTCGCTTTTACCCGGGACGGCGACCTCGAAGCGCAATCCTTTGCCATGAAACTGGGCGCATCCTGGGCAGGGGATTCCTCCCAGCCTCCTCCCCGGAAAACCGATGCCTCCATCATTTTTGCACCGGTCGGAGCCTTGATCCCGAAAGCATTGCAGGATACCGGGAAAGGAGGAACCGTCGTTTGCGGAGGCATCCATATGAGCGATATCCCGTCTTTCCGATACAGCCTGCTGTGGGAAGAGAGGACGGTCCGCTCTGTTGCGAATCTTACCCGGAAAGATGGACTGGAATTCATGAAATTGGCCGATGAGATCCCAGTCAAAACGGATATAAAAGAATTCCCCCTGCAGCAGGCAAATGAGGCTCTTGAATGCTTGCGGAACGGCAAAGTACAAGGCGCCGCGGTTTTAGTGATGGGTTGACAAACATAATGCATGATGCCTTTCATAGCTCTTTATGACCCCTCTCATGTTTTATTCCGCCCGCCCGGCGTAATTTCAAAATGAAAAAGACAGACAAAGATGAAAAAGATAAACATTGAATTCGATTTCAGGGATCATCGTTACAATGCAATCATTCGTGTCTCGCAAAAAGGGGGGAGAAGAGAATTTCATATTACGGTCCTCAACTGGGAACTGGAGAGGCTCCTGTACGGAAATGAAGTGATCAGCGAGGCAGATGGCTCCATACAGGCGAATCTGCTGCTGGAAAATAAGGAACAGGCTGAATTAAAACTGGTTATTGCCGCCGGATTGAGCCGTCACCTGAAGATACCCTGCTTTGTCGGTGATCAATGCGTGTCTTCGGATCCTCCAAAAGAAGGATGGGAGGGGTTGCACCCCATTCCCCGTCATACTCCTATTCATTCGCATGGACTGGCAGATGGACGGCCTTAAAGCCGAACGAAGATCGTATTAGTTCAACGAAGATTGTAATAACAGAAAATGAAGCCTTCTACTAAACACGTCGAAGAATCCCCAATGCCCTATGTTCAATTAAAGGTAAGCAGCCCGGCATTTGAGGCAGGAGGGCATATACCTTCCCAATATACCTGCGAAGGAGCAAATATAAACCCACATTTGGACATTGAGGGTATACCGAAAGGAACAAAGAGCATGGCCATCATCCTCGATGATCCCGATGCCCCCTTTAAAACCTGGGTACATTGGGTTGCGTGGAATATTCCCGTCATTAGGCAGATCAGGGAAGCCCGCACGATGGAGGCACAGGGAATTAATGACAGCGGGGAAAAAAGGTATGATGGCCCCTGCCCGCCATCCGGAACCCATCGTTTNNTTACTTTTTTAAAATATATGGGTTGGACACAATACTCAGCCTGCCTGCCGATACTTCGGCCGATGGGTTGGAAAAAGCCATGACCGGGCGAATCCTCGGCTTTGGCGAATTGGTCGGTTTGTATAAAAGAAAATAAAAACGGCTGTTTCAATGATTGTCGATCCCACGATGAGACCCGATCGGGTATTTACGTTACTGTTGGCCAGTTGGATCTTTATCCTGCCGGCATTGAAAGCGCAGGATGGATGGCCCCGCTCTTTTATCTCACCGGATGGCAGCCTCATTAAGATCTACGAGCCACAGCCGGATTCCTTTCGAAATAATGTATTAAAATTCAGGGCTGCTTTTTCCCTGACGGGGAAAAAAAGGGTCGATCCCCAATTCGGCTCCTTCCAGGCGCTCGCTACCATAGAGACAGACAGGAATGTCCGGGAGTATAGCCTCCACTCGGTCAATATCCTGTCAGTTGTCTTCCCTGCAAGGCCCGACTCCTTAACCCTGAATGACCTCAAAGAAACCTTGGAATGCGGTATCCCCGCGGCAGGCGCCGATATCCCCCTGGATGAATTGCTCAGCTCCCTCGGTCAGGGAGCGGAAGAGGACCAGGTATCCCCGAACCTCAATCATACCCCTCCAAGGATCATGCTGGCCACAAAACCTTCCATCCTGGTATTGATAGATGGAATGCCCCGGCTTCGCATGAATAAGGACTGGGGAGTAAAAGTAGTGTCGAACAGCCCCTATACGATCGCAGAATCTGATGACGGCTGGTACTATTTATATGGCGGCCGTCACTGGTATATTTCTCCCGATCCGACGGGCCCTTTCAACTATACCGGCTATATTGCCCCGGATATGATCATCGTGCAGAATGCACTCAATAGTGCGAA
>PLXD01000058.1 GCA_003151295.1 Chitinophagaceae bacterium
GCCGAAGCCCTTAGGAATCCCAATACCGCGGCCCTCACCCGCTCCATAGCGGAAAGCTGGTTCGGGAACTGGCAGGAGGCCATGGGCAAAACGATCCTGATGGGTGATATAAAAAGACCGTTCCTCATCACAGGGATCATACAGGATCTTCCCCCCAACACGGACATCCCCCTTCGTGTCATGCTCTCCTACGCCAGCTTCGTAAATGCCAAAGAGAGGCCGCTCGACGATTGGGCGTATTTCAACAGCGATGCGGAGTGTTTTGTCCTGCTGGCAAAAGGACAGGACATCCGGACGCTGGAATCCAGGCTCCCGGCCTTTCAGGCCCATCATTTCGATGAGACGACCGGTTTTACCCCCGGAAAAACCGCCGTCTATTTTCAGCCCTTGCGGGAAATGCATTTTGACGAACGCTTTAATACCTATACGAAGAAGGGCATCTCCCGGAAAGAATGCTGGGCCCTGGGTCTTATCGGCGTTTTCCTCGTTCTCATCGCCTGTATCAACTTTATCAATTTGTCCACGGCCCAGTCCATCCCCCGCTCCCGGGAGATAGGTGTCCGTAAAGTATTGGGAGGCTCAAGGTCCCAACTCCTGCGGCAATTCTTCGGCGAGACCGCGGCGATCGTATTCCTGGCTCTCCTCTCCGCTTGCATTTTTGTCGGATTGAGCCTTCCTTTTCTAAATAATCTTTTGGACAAACAGCTATCGCTCCATTGGCTGGACCCAGTCCTGCTACTCTCTCTCCTGGCCACCTGGATATTGGTGACCTTCCTGGCCGGCTTTTACCCCGGAATGGTCCTATCCTCATTCGCCCCCATCACGGCGATCCGTAATACTTTTCAAACCCCCGGGTCCGGCGGGATCTCCTTACGAAGAGGGCTGGTGGTCATTCAATTCACCATTGCCCAGTTCCTTCTTGTCGGAACCCTGGTGGTCGTAAAGCAAATGAATTATTTCAGGGACCGCCCGATGGGCTTCGACCCGAAAGCCATCGCCATCATAGACATCCCGGGTAACCCGGAGAACCGGGGCAAACTGGCAGCCCTAAAGGCGAGGATATCACAGGTGCCTGGCGTACAGCAAGCCAGTCTATGCGGCGACCCACCCACAAAGGAAGGATCCTGGGATACAGGTTTCCTCTTCGGCACGGATCCCGCCCTTCAGCCCTTTACCCTGATCACCCGCTATGGAGATATCGACTATCCCCGCACTTTCCATCTGAAATTGCTGGCTGGCCGTTATCCTGTGGCCAGTGATACAACGCGGGAACTGGTCGTCAATGAAGAAACAGTCCGAAAGCTCGGCTTAAAGACCCCGGAAGATATATTGAATAGGACCATCGGGTTCGGGAACGGCCCGGGAGATACCAGGTACCCGGTCGTTGGCGTCCTGGCGGATTTTAACAGCAAGCCCCTCCGGGNNTGGATCCGCATCAATTAGACACCGCCCTGGCCCGCGTCCGTATAGCTTATGCGGAAGTCTTCCCCGACCGTATCTTTGACTATGACTGGTTCGACGATTCGATCATAGCATTCTACAAGAGCGAAGCCCTGGCAGCCGTTCTGTTTAAAATTTTCGCAGCCATCGCAATCCTGATCTCCTGTCTCGGTTTATACGGACTGGTCTCCCTGATGGCCGTACAAAAGACCAAAGAAGTAGGTATCCGAAAAGTACTGGGCGCCTCCGTCATCAGCATCGTATACCTGTTTTCCAAAGATTTCACCTGGCTGATCGGGATCTCTTTTCTCATAGCGGCCCCCCTTGGATTTTATCTTATGAGCAACTGGCTATCCGGTTTCTATTACCGGACCGATATGGGCTGGGGTATATTTGCACTGACCCTGCTATCATCCGTCGGGATCGCCTGGATGAGCGTGGGATATAGGGCCGCGAAAGCGGCGTTGTCAAATCCTGTCAGCAGCCTTCGCTCGGAATGAGCTTCAGCGTTGTACAGATTTAAAGTTAAACCTTAGATCTGTACAGTCCTCTTAACATTTCCCCTACCGCCGTTTACCAGAAGCCTCTTTCGGAGAGACACCAGGAATCTGTACATTTGAAACGATTTAACGAAAAGCTAATGAACGGTTTATCGATTAATCGTGAATTTCGGGAAAATATACAAGAACAAGCTCAATGAAGAGGATACTCCTGGTAGTCAATACAGTCGGCCTGATCGTTCTGGTCCTATACAGTTCCATCTCTCAGGCACAGCCGGCAGGAACGCAAGCCACCCAACCGAAATCCACCCTGACAAAAGCCGCGGCCGCCCCAACCTTGTTGCCTTTCAATCGTCTTATTCAATCGGCGGGCCAGGTGGTCACTTATGGAAACCCCCAGTTGGAGAATCACGCCCTCGACGTGAACCTGCTGCCGGATAAAAAAACGCTTGTGATTGAGGACAGGTATGGCATCGCCGTGCTGAATAGCATGACCCGTAGTATTCAATGCAGATGGTCCTTTACCGATAGCTCGTCCTATAAAGACCTGATGAGCACCTATTCCGGTATTCGGTCATTCGCGTTTCAGGACAAGACCTATATCGTCTGGAGCGCATCCGGAAGGGACAAGGACGGCGCCCGGGTGATGATCGCGGAATGGGACGGCGCCGCCATTAAAATTAGCGGATCCGTTACGATACCGGCCCTGGCTCCTGCGGAGACAGCCCTCCCCAATGCGATCGCCGTCCATTTTGAACCTGCGGACCCGGCCGGATCCGGATCCTCCGCCAAACCCGAAGTCCCCTATCTATACGTAGTGCTCAATGGCAACAACCAATGCATCAAGATCCGCTTCCCGGACAATAAGATCGTCTGGACGGCCAATACGGGCGTGGCTCCATACGGTATCTGCATCGTCGGGAACAAGGCCTATATCACCAACTGGGGCGGCCCCCTGGTCACCGATTCCACGCAGGAATATGCCGGGACTCCCTGGGGCAGTGCATATACCAACCCCGTCACGGGCGGTACGGCGCGGGGAAGCCTGTCCGTCATCGACCTCGCAACCGGCGCCGGGCTCAACGAATGGCCGCTCGGACTGCATCCTACCGCCATCGTTCACAGCCCGGATGAACGTTTTCTCTACATAGCGAACGGGAATAGCGACTGTATCAGCGTCATCGACCTCCGTAAAGAGAAGGTCGTGGATTCCATCGGGGTCGGATTGTTTTCTAATAAATATGCCT
>PLXD01000316.1 GCA_003151295.1 Chitinophagaceae bacterium
AAAGCCATCGATCTGATCGATGAGAGTGCAGCCAAACTACGCCTGGAAATGAACTCCATGCCGGAAGAACTGGACAAGCTGGAACGGAGTATTCGCCAGTTGGAAATAGAAAGGGAAGCGATCAAAAGAGAACATGATGAAGAGAAACTGCGCGAATTGAGCGCGGAAATAGGCAATATGAGCGTGGCCAGGGATACCCTGAAGGCCAAATGGAAGCAGGAGAAGGAACTCGTTGAAAGAGTGCAGAATGCGAAATCCGAGATCGAAAACCTTAAACAGGCGGCCGAAAAGGCGGAACGGGAAGGCGATTATGGGAAAGTGGCGGAGATCAGATATGGCAAGGTGCAGGAGCAGGAGAAGATCATTAGTGATTATTCGCGCCAATTAGACTCTATTAGCGTTAATTCGCGTTTAATGAAGGAAGAGGTGGATGCCGAAGATATTGCCGAGGCAGTGGCAAAGTCTACGGGGATTCCCATTTCGAAAATGCTGCAGGGTGAAAAAGAGAAATTATTGAACCTGGAAGATGAATTACATAAGAAGGTAGTAGGCCAGGACGAGGCCATCGAAGCGGTAGCGGATGCCATCCGCCGGAGCCGTGCCGGTCTGCAGGACCCGAGAAGGCCGATCGGTTCCTTTATCTTCCTGGGAACTACAGGTGTGGGTAAAACGGAATTGGCCAAGGCTTTGGCCGGATACCTCTTCGATGACGAAACGATGATGACGAGGATCGACATGAGCGAATATCAAGAGAAACATGCCGTTAGCCGCCTGGTTGGGGCTCCTCCCGGCTATGTCGGGTATGATGAGGGCGGCCAACTTACCGAGGCGGTAAGGCGCAAACCCTATAGCGTAATCCTGCTGGACGAAATTGAAAAAGCACATCCTGACGTATTTAACGTATTATTGCAGGTATTGGACGATGGGCGGCTGACCGATAATAAGGGCAGAACGGTGAATTTCAAAAATACCATCATTATTATGACCAGTAATATGGGCAGCGCCATCATCCAGGAGAATTTTGAAAATATAAATGAGAAGAACCGGGAAGAGATCGTTGAAAGGACTAAATTGGATGTGATGAATGTGTTGAAACAGACGATCAGGCCGGAATTCCTGAACAGGATCGACGAAGTGATCATGTTCCAGCCCTTGTTCAAGAGCGAAATTAAAGGAATCATCCGGATTCAGCTGGCTTCCCTGCAGAGCTTGGTCGCCAAGAGCGGGATCGACCTGCAATTCAGCGATTATGCGGTCGATTACCTGGCAGAGAACGGTTTCGACCCCCAATTTGGAGCAAGACCTTTGAAAAGGCTGATACAGAAGGAGATAGTCAATAAATTGAGCAAGAAGATATTGGCTGGCGATATTGATAAGGGACATCCCGTGCTGGTTGACGTGTTTGATGGTATGGTGGTCTTTCGAAACGAGGTTGGTCACCTGGAGAAAAAAGGCAACGGGAATTAATAAGGGGCTCACCAGTCACAAGACGTCTTTTTGGCGGGGATCGGGCAAATCCGCTCGGGGAGAACAATATGGACAGGATTTTGTTATTAAGAAATAAGATAGTTTTTTACGATTAAAGAAAACGGATGAATCGAACGCAGTAAGATCCATCCGACTATTAAAAGACAAACAATAACGGATGAAACCAAAAGAAATACCAATAATTATTCCCACAAAGGACATTTTTGTGGGTGACCTCAAAGCGCCGGTGACCCTTACCGAATTCGGTGACTATGAAAGTGAAGCTTGTGCGAAGGTGAATGAAGTGGTAGAGAAGCTATTAAAGGAGTTCGAAGGCAGGATGAAATTTACTACACGTCATTTTCCCCTTACCAAGATACACCAGCATTCCCAAAAAGCTGCTGAAGCGTCCCTTGGTGCGGCACAGGAAGGCAAGTTCTGGGAAATGCATAATATGATCTTTGCGCACCGCCGTCGTCTTGGGGCGATCAGCCTGCGGGAATATGCCAAAGACGTTGGGGTGGTAAACAAGAAGTTTTTGGATGACTTGGTCAATTCGACCTTTGGCTGGCAAGTCAAAAGCGACCTGATGGAAGGGCTGGATAGGGGAGTTCGTGATGTTCCCGCCTTTTTTATTAATGGGATCCTTTTCACAGGCAAGCCTACCTACGAGAACCTGAGCAAAGGCATTACCGAAGCTCTAAAAGAAGGAAAGAAGAAGACTGCCGCTGCCGCCAAAGAAAGAGTCTAAATCAAGGAATCGTCTAAAGAAAGCAGCAGGAAATGTGAGTATATATTATATAATATATTTAGTCCCGATACGACCGAAAGATTGTATCGGGTTTTTTTGTCCTGACATCGACAATGAGTATCTTTTAAGCGCAAACAGTATCTATTCCGCGCAAAACNNGGGTGAGAAGACCGGGTGGCGTTATATAAAGATACCGGTGGCCGTTGCACAGGAGCTGAAACCCGGCAATAAAAAATCATTCCGGGTAAAAGGCAGCCTCGATGAATATGCTTTTACAGGGATGGCCCTGATTCCTATGGGGGAAGGCGATTTCATCATGGCGCTCAATACGAAGGTCCGCAAAGCGATCGGAAAAGAAAAGAACGCAAAGCTCCTGGTAACATTGGAAGTGGATAAGAAGCTGCCGGAGATACCTGCCGAACTTCTTGAATGCCTGGTAGATGAACCCAGGGCCCTGGAATTCTTTAACAAAATTCCGCTCTCGCACCGGAACTATTGGGGAAACTGGATCCGATCGGCTAAAACCCAAGCGACCCGTGCAAAGAGGATCTCCCATGCGGTTACAGCCCTTGCCCGGGGATGGGATTACGGACAGATGATCCGTAGCCTGAAAAACGATCGCCTGGGCAGCATGGAATAAAATCCCTATCTCTCAGCGCGCATTATCCCTCAGCCCTCTTTTGGTAGTATTCAGCAGTCGCCAGTATTCCTTCCCGGTAGGAGGTGGGCTGAAAATTATATGCATTCTCGAATTTAGAGGAATCAAACAGGTAATCGAACTCGCTTTGGTAGAGCATTTCATAGGATTCCCGGATATCCTTGTTAAAAAGGCCTGCCAGCTTCAATATCCCCTTTCCCAGGACGGTGTACCGGGGA
>PLXD01000538.1 GCA_003151295.1 Chitinophagaceae bacterium
GCGTCGATCCCCTCAATTTGTTTGATGAATTCAGTTTCAGGCATACTTGCAAATTTATCCTTTATAAGCGACTAATTGTTGTTTTGCGGAGCCCAGGCCATCGATACCCAGTTCTATCACATCGCCCGGCTGCAGGTATACCTGTGGATTCATACCCATGGCCACCCCTGCCGGCGTGCCGGTAGAGATCACATCCCCCGGCAGCAGGGACATGAACTGGCTGGTATAGGCGATCAGGAAAGGGATCCTGAAAATAAGGTTGGCGGTCGTGCCATCCTGCATCTTTTTCCCGTTCACCGTCAACCACAACCGCAGGTTATCGATATCCGCCACTTCATCCTTTGTCACCAGCCAGGGTCCTATCGGCGCGAAAGTGTCGCAACCCTTTCCTTTGTCCCAGGTGCCGCTCCGTTCGATCTGAAATTCCCTTTCGGAGACGTCATTATGAAGGCAATAACCCGCCACATAGTCCAGCGCTTCCGCCTCGCTGACATAGCTTGCCTTCTTACCGATCACTACGGCCAATTCGACTTCCCAATCCGTCTTCCTGGAATTCCTGGGAATGACGATCTCGTCGAAAGGTCCCGCCAGGGCGCTCGTAGCCTTCATAAAGATGACCGGTTCAGGAGGGGGGGTAGCGCCTGTCTCCCGTGCATGATCTGCGTAGTTAAGCCCTATACAGATGATCTTCGAAGGACGGGCGACAGGGCTGCCCAGACGGGCGCCGGTCGGAATTTCCGGGAGCCGGCCTTTGTTGTTCTCAACAAATTTCTTTAGCCTGTCCAGGCCGCCGGTAGCAAAGAACTCTTCATTATAGTCCTCCCCGAAAGCAGCCGTATCGTAGCTCTTTCCATCCAGGACGATACCCGTCTTTTCTTTGTTCAGGACTCCATGTCTTATCAGTTTCATCCGTTACATTTTTGTTTTTTAATGGTCAGATGGNNATAAATCCGCCGTCGATCGGGTAATCGCAACCGGTGATAAAGGAGGCTTCCCCGGAACAAAGATACAGGATCAGGCCGGCGATCTCAGCAGGTTCGGCCATGCGCCCGATCGGCTGGGTCTTCGAAAGTTTATCGAACAACTCCTCCTCCTTACCGGGATAGTTCTTTGCCAGGAAACCATCCACGAAAGGAGTATGCACCCTGGCCGGAGAGATGCAGTTACACCGGATATGGTCCTTGATATAGTCCCGGGCCACAGACAGGGTCATGGCAGAGACGGCTCCTTTGGTCATGGAATAGGCGAACCGGTCCGGTATCCCTACTATCGCTGCAATGGACGACATATTCAGGATGATCCCACCCCCCTGTTTCTTCATCAAAGGAATGGCCGCATAAAGGCAATTGTAGACCCCCTTCACATTTACGTTATAAAGCCGGTCGAAATCTCCTTCCGGGGTGGTCTCGACATTGCCTATATGGGATACGCCCGCGCTATTCACCAGGATATTCACCTGACCGATTTGCGTGAACAGGTCGACCACCTGCTGTTGCTTCGATACATCGGCCACGTGCGCCGAGGCATTTCCGCCTGCCGCCTTTATCTCTTTAACGACCTCATTGGCCTGCGACTCATTAAGATCCACTACAAATACCTGTGCCCCCTGCCTGGCGAACAACAGGGCCACCGCTTTTCCGATACCGCTACCGGCGCCGGTAACAACTGCCTTTTTCTCTTTCAGACTGAACATATCTTTATTATTGATTTATTTGTCGTTTAACCCGAAAATCCGATCCATGAGCTGCCATTTTTCCCCTTCCTTACTACCGGGTATGGGTTGCTGGAATTTCGACACAAACACCTCCCATTCCTGCACTTTGGGATTGGACTTGTCCATGGCAGCCTTTCTTTCAAAACTGAAGCTATCGTCCGTCTCCATGATCATGAACAGGCGGTCATTAAACCGGAAGAGCTGCATGTCCGTAATGCCGGCCTCCCAAATGCTCTTTTTTATCTCAGGCGAAACCTGGCGGTGCCAATGTTCATACTCTGCTATCAATTTCGGGTCATTTTTGAGGTCCAGTGCAAGGCAATATCTTTTCACAATAATTATTTTTAATAAATTCCTCTTAATGCCGGAAGGCAACTTTTACATCCGATGAACCCTGGCTGCCTTTTACCCGGTACCCCTTCCATCCGAACCAGGCCACCACTATAAAACAAACCAAAGGCACAATGTATGCAAAGGCAGTAGAATACTTGTCACCCAGCACGCCCATGATGTAAGGGACCAGTGCGCCGCCCACGATTGACATGATCAGGAAGGAGGAAGCCTTCTTGGTATTATGGCCGACATCTTTTATGCCCAGCGCAAAAATGGTGGGAAACATGATCGATTCGAATAAGAAAATGGTCATTAAGGCATATACAGAAAGCCATGCATTATTAAAGATCACCACGACGCACAATACCACATTAATAAGAGCATATGCCGTCAGTAATTTATTAGGCGCAATTTTCCTCATTAAAGCAGTACCGATAAACCGGCCGATCGTGAACAGCAAAAGACTCATGGAAAGAAGGGTCGAAGCCCTGGCATTGCCGATGCCGATCTTCGCTTCCGTGCAATAATTTATAAACAGGGCGGCGATCCCTACCTGCGCAGCCACATAAAAAAACTGCGCGATCACGCTACCTACAAAATGACTATGACTGGACAAGGGCTTTTGGTCCAGCAATTTGGAAGACACCATTTCCGTCTCCTTGATCTCCGGCAAAGAAGTCCGCACGAACAATACCGCGAAGAACAATACGACGATCCCGATAATGATATAAATGAGCTTTACGGAATCAAGATTATGATTATCGCGGCCGCCAAAAAATAAGTCAGCGGCAAGGATCGGTCCCAGGAAGGAGCCCACGCCGTTAAAACATTGCGAGAGGTTCAGCCGCGATTCGGAGGTTTCCGGCTTACCCAATACGGTCACATAAGGATTCGCCGCCGTCTCAAGACAGGCAAGTCCCGATGCCAGGATGAATAGGGCCAGCAGGAAAAAATTGAAATTCGCCTGCTCGGCCGCCGGATAAAATAAGAAGGCGCCCAATGCATAGAGCAGCAATCCGAGGATGATGCCTTTTTTATAGCCATATCTGTTCATAAACAGCCCAGCAGGCAGCGCTATCAGAAAATAGGCTCCGAAGTAAGCGCCCTGGAGAAGGGTGGACCTGGATCTTGTAATATTCAGGGCCTCCTGGAAATGCTTGTTCAAAACGTCCAATAAACCATAAGCAAAGCCCCAAAGAAAAAACAGCGACGTGACGAGGACTAAAGGGAATAAATACTTGTTTTTTGACATTATTTGTATGGTTAAAGCATCGTGAAAGAAAGACCCCGGATCGGGAACCAAAGAAAAAGTATTCAAGCGGAGGATTTATGCAATTTGTTATCAGATTATTAAGTTATTTTAACATTATTTAGTAATATTGAGGGAGAATTAATGAATATATTTATGAACGAAGATAAGTAGAACCGTTCTGGCCGCAAAGAATCCGTAACTTTAACAATCTTTAACATAAAGTCTTGATCCCGAAAATGTTATTGAAAAGTTATAAGCCCTTAAGCAAATTAACCTTGCGCAGTTTTTGTGGTCTATTATATACAAGGATAAAAAACAAAGAATCATGAAAAAGATATTAATTATAGCATTATCGTTTGGGCTGGCGCTGGGTGCTTCAGCCCAGAGAGGTGGTCACGGAGGCGGAGGATTTCATGGAGGCGGCATTTACAGGTCCCCGGGGACCATGAGAGGTGGTTATGGCGGATATGGTGGATATGGTGGATATGGGTACGGATATGGCCTGGGTTATGGTGGATGGGGTTTAGGTTATGGCTGGGGCTTGGGCTACGGCCTTGGGTTCGGCTATGGTCTGGGAGCCTGGAACCCTTATTGGGGATATCCCAATGCTCCCTATTACAATGACAGGTATATGCCTTCCCGTTTATCCCTTCAGGTAGAGGATATTAAGAATGACTACAAGGAAAGGATTGCGTCAACAAAGGACAATAAAAGCATGACCCGTAAAGAAAGAAGGGTTGCCCTCCGCCAATTGAAACATGACCAAATACAAGCTATCATCGATGCCAAACGTAACTATTATTATAATTCAAGAGGTAATAACAGGGACAATAATGGTAACAACAGTAGCAGCAAGAAGAACAACGACGACAGTAATTTAAGCGAATACAAGCAATAGTAAGCAGGGATCGGATCCCGAAAAATTCCAACAAACCCAATGAGCCGCCGCGAATCTTTCGCGGTGGCTTTTTTTATAGGAACCCCAACTCTAATTTGGCTTCTTCTGTCATCATGTCCTTTGTCCAGGGTGGATCGAAGGTCAATTGGACATGACAATCGGTCACTCCTGCAATCGCCTCCACTTTCTGTTGTACCTCGAATATAATCTCCCCGGCAACGGGACAGGCAGGGGCGGTGAGGGTCATAACGACCTGGACATGCCCCTTATCCCCAATCTTGATGTCATAGACAAGCCCGAGGTCAAAGATATTCACCGGTATCTCCGGATCATGCACTGTATGCAGGGTTTCTTCGATCTTGTCTCTGAGAGTGGGTGTGTTCATGTGAGTGATTTTGCCTGGTAGGCCAGAGCATAGAGCTTAATTTGTTTGAGCATGGAAAACAACCCGTTAGATCTTGTGGACGAGAGATGACTGCGAAGCCCGATCGCATCGATAAAATAAATATCCGCATCGGTGATCTCGCGAGGCGTATGACCGGAAAGAACCCGGATCACCATACCCACCAGGCCCTTGGTGATCACCGCGTCACTATCGGCCGTGAAAAAAAGCCGTCCATCCCGGTAATCGGCATGCAGCCAGACTCTCGACTGGCAACCCCTGATCAGGTTTTCGTCCTTCTTATAAGATTCGTCGATCAGGGGCAATTCCTTCCCCAGTTGGATAATGTATTCGTACTTCTCCATCCAATCGCCGAATAGGTCGAATTCTTCTATGATCTCGTCTTGTTTTTCCTTAATGGTCATGGTCAAATTTTTATCCGGCCCCTTTCCCGGCGGTCTCCTCATTCAGCGTGGCCTCAGCCCAGCAGCTGGATGGCTTTGCGGATGCCCGAGACCAGCACATCGATCTCGTTCTTTGTATTGTAAAAAGCCAGGGAAGCTCTTACGGTTCCGGGGATGCAATACTGGTCCATAATAGGTTGTGCACAATGATGTCCCGTCCTGACGGCAATGCCCTGCTTGNNCGATTACACCTGCCCGCTCAGCAGCTTGCCCGATGAACCGCAAGTCCTCAATTCCCTGCAAGGCGTCCAGTGCATATGCCATCAGCTCATGCTCGTAAGCCCGGATATTCTCCATGCCCAGGGACCCGATATAATCCAATGCAGCCCCCAGGCCGATGGATCCGGCCATATCCGGCGTGCCGGCTTCAAATT
>PLXD01000015.1 GCA_003151295.1 Chitinophagaceae bacterium
AATGATTATCCGGTGGCGCCGGAATAAAGGTCTTGCCGGGGGAAGCGATCTGCATCTGGTGCAATATACCGGTCTCTGTTGCCACGATATATTCCCGGCTATCATCACGCTGTGTATACTTCAGCAAGCCCGTAGTAGAGCCTATATAGTCCGCCATACGCAAAATAGGCTCCTCACACTCAGGATGTGCGATCAGTTTTGCCTTTGGATGCCTGATCTTCAATTTAGTGATCTTCTCCAGGCTGAATATCTCATGGACCATACAGGCCCCATTCCACAAGACCATATCCCTGCCCGTCTTCTTGACCAGGTAAGCTCCCAGGTTCCTGTCCGGTGCGAAAATGATCTTCTGACCGGCAGGCAAGCTTTCCACGATCTTCTCCGCATTCGAAGAAGTACAGATGATATCGCTCAGGGCCTTGATCTCAGCCGAACAGTTGATGTAAGAAATGACAACATGATCAGGATGCTCATCCTTAAAAGCCCTGAATAGATCCGCCGGCGCCGAATCAGCTAAAGAGCAACCCGCTTTCAGGTCCGGTAACAACACCTTCTTACCCGGGTTAAGGATCTTTGCGGTCTCAGCCATGAAATGAACTCCTGCAAAAACGATCATATCCGCCTGCGTCTTCCCGGCCTCCTGGGCCAATCCAAGACTGTCCCCGATGTAATCAGCCACATCCTGGATATCTGCTTCCTGGTAGTAGTGCGCCAGGATGATCGCATTCTTTTTCTTTTTCAAGACCTCAATCTCGCGAAACAAATCCAGACTCGCATCGATTTGAATATCCAGAAACCCTTTTTGCGCTACTTTCTCCCTTGCCGAGAGAATGTTGATATCTGCCATAGTATTTAATAATAATTCTATAATTTATAAAAATACCTATTACTATTAGGACTGTGAATTCGTGGATAATAAATTATTGTATTGCTAGGAATATAAAGAAATGCACACTTATCCACTCCTATCCACAAATACTTAACAACCGGATAATCCCTTTAGATCACTCTTTATCCTGTTTTTCCACAACGGGGGAAGACTCAGGCATCCGGAAAACAATTTCGACGCCTCTCTGTTAGTCTGTGTCTAATAACCGGGGACTTACTAACCACCGCCTACTTCAAAGGTCGGCCGAACTATTTTCTCTCCCATCTCTCCCCCGGATCGGAACCTCCGAAACCCGGGTTATCCACCGTTTTTGTGATTTATACATTTGCCCTGTTCATTAGAGTTTCACGCGCTTGTTTCACGGATTCCGGGCTCTATTCATCCCTTTATGCCCTATTTTTATTATATCAACATTACTATATCAACTCTTTATTGAAATATCCTCCCCACATTTTTTTCCGATCGATTAATGCGGCCCGGATATAGCAAAAAGTCCGGAAAATATACTTTCCGGCTATTCAGCCCGCTGCCCAGCCGGCGACGAATCAGGGCAAATCCCCCCTTCAACATGCTGCTACGAACGAATCGAAGCCTTTCGGATCGTAAAGCAGTTAGACACAATGCAGAACAGGCCATTGTTTTGTCTTTTTTCCACAATTTGTTAATAATCTTTTTTCCCCTATTTTTGCCATCTTCAAAAATCGTACATAACAGGATACATATGTCAATTATTCAGAAAATTAGGGAAAAAGCCGCATGGCTTGTTTTTGGTCTGATCGCCCTGAGTCTGATCGGCTTCTTGCTGATGGATGCTTTCGTGGGAAAGAGAGGCGTACTAGGAAATAAATCCACGACCCTTGGTCTGATCAACGGAGAGAAGATCGAATACCAGGATTTCGAGATCCAGGTTTCCGCGCAGGAAGAGCAGTATAAGGCACAGGGATACCCGACTAATGAATCCATTCAACAAAATATCAGGGAACAAATATGGAAACAGCAGGTAGAAGACGCCGTTCTGAGTGATCTCTATGAACCCCTCGGACTCAGCGTGAGCGACAAGGAGATTAATGACATGCTTGTAGGCGCCAACGCCATCCCTGATATCAAACGGGCTTTTACCGACCCCAAGACCGGCATATTCGATGCCCAGCAGGCTGCGGCACAGATCAACCAGTTAAGGACCCTTTACAAGAGCGGAAAAAAGACCGATAACCGTTACGAATCCGCGAAGAAATTTTTCGAGGAATCCATTCCTCAGTTGATGAAAATGCGTTTGAAAGAAAAATACCTTTCTTTATTGGCCAATAGCTCCTATGTTCCGAAATGGATGATAGAGAAACAAAATGCCGATAACAGCCAGGTCGCTTCCATCTCTTATGTGAATACACCTTATATTACGATCCCGGATAGCAGCGTAAAAATCAGCGAAGCGGAAATCGGCGAATATGTCGACAAACACAAGGATCAGTTCAAGCAGGAAGAGAGCCGTAGCGTCGCCTATGTCGTTTTCGATGCCGCGCCTACTTCTTCGGATAGTGCCAGGGTCCGTCAACAGTTGCTGGACCTGAAGACAGATTTTTCTACGACCCAGGATGTCCAGTCCTACCTGGGCCGGGTGGGTACAGATAACCCCTACTATGATTCCTACCTGGGTAAATCCAAGATACAGGTGCCTTTCAAAGACTCTATTTTCGCCCTGCCCAAAGGAGCCCTGTTCGGCCCTTACCTGGATGGCGGAACTTTTGTGATAGCCAGGAAAATCGACGAAAAAATAATGCCTGATTCCGTAAGGGCCCGGCATATACTGGTCGCTACGGTAAATCCGAAAGACGGACAGCCGATCATGGAAGACAGCATCGCCAAAAAGAAAATAGATAGTATTGAAAACCTGATCGCGAAAGGCGCCAGCTTCGATAGTATCGCTGCCAAATTTTCCGATGATCAGGGTAGCAGGGATAAGGGAGGCGACCTGGGTTATTTTACGCCGGGAACCATGGTTAAAGAATTCAATGATTTCTGTTTCACGGGTAAGACCGGCGAGAAGAAGATCGTTAAGTCCCAGTTCGGCTATCACTATATAGAGATCATGGACCAAAAGGCGTTTGAGCAGGCCTATAAAATAGCCTACCTGGCCCGAAAGATANNGGCGGCTTCCGGTCTCGCCAGCCAGTTTGCAGGAGAGAGCCGCGATCAGAAATCCTTCGACGCGAATGTTCAAAAAGGGAATCTCCAGAAATTGCTGGCCCCCGAAATTCAACCTACGGACTATTCTATTCCGGCACTCGGAGCGAATCGTCAGTTGGTACGCTGGATTTATGACGCAAATCTGGGAGAAGTATCGGAGCCTTTTTCGGTAGGGGATAAATATGTGGTGGCTATCGTTACGGAAATAAATAA
>PLXD01000105.1 GCA_003151295.1 Chitinophagaceae bacterium
GGTATTTTTAATGTGAGCAGCACCACAGGAATTGCCCAAATTGAAATGACCGTTAATAATATGACTATCTATCCTAATCCCGCAAGCAATAATACAACGGTTGAGGTAGAGGGATATATGATAAGCAGATTAAAAGTTATGAATCTATTAGGTCAAACTATATTCGAGAGCGAACCCAAACAACCTAAAGCAGAGCTTCGTTGTAACACTTTCTCTTCGGGAGTTTATATGGTTGAAGTAGAAGTAAATAACAGTATTCTCACTAAGAGAATGGTAATATCCAGGTAAANNTTTATCAAGAGCGCTCCGCATAAAATGCGGAGCGTTTTTATTTATGGCAACTATTTGCATTTAAACAAATTGCTCCGAATGACCTTCTGTTGTATTGGGTATAATAATCCGGCCGTTGAAAAAATGTCGACCTTGTTTCTATCCATGTATATAAGGTTAACGGAAATTGTGCTGCCAGCTTTTTTTGTTGCCTGCATTATTACGCTTCCCCCACCAAAATAATAGGTGCCTCGCACCGCGGGGATGTTCACGTTAATAAGAAGGAAAACTTTCAGAAAATCATGCTCATTTAACGGGTATATCTCCCGGGTGGGGTTTGGAATTGATCCAAAAAAAGTTTTAAATGGCTACACGCCTAATCAAATGAGTACCCGCATGTATACCTAATTCCTTTTCGAGTTACCAAAACCACCTCATGGCTAAAGCCAATTTCCGTTTTTATGGCGTTCCCCCAACTTGAAAGTTGGGGTTATCATGAACTCCAACTTTCAAGTTGGGGTTCAATCAACAATGAATTTGGCTTTAGCCATGATTCAGGTAAACACGTGGATAATCCTTCTTGGTACCTATGGATGGATAAAGTTGACAGCAGGGCACGTTTTGTTTGAAACCGGAGAAACAGAGATGCTCTTATTTTTAATAAAAATAAACAATACTATGTAAATGATGTAACTATTACCCGGAATTGTGCAACGCTTATCAGGGCCGGGTAGCTCATCTTTGCAGGGCTATGAAAATTCATTCGCAGCCTAAAATTTAAAACAATGAAAACCAAAATAACATATCCGATCATGGCTTTGCTATTGGTTGTATCCATCGGAAGCTGTAATAAAGAGCTCGATCCTAAATTACAAAGTCCCGCTTCACCTTTATTGCTGGCCTCAGAAGGTCCGCAAACCCTTCATCTGGCTCCCGTAAATCTCGGGGTTGCGGGTAGTTTTGCTATTCTGTCAAAATCAGGAATTACCGATGTCTATAAATCTGCTGTTACCGGGAATATTGGATCAAGTCCAATCACCGGTGCTGCTATTCGTATAACTTGTGCAGAAGTAGCAGGGACAATATACTCAGTCAATGCTGCCGGTCCTCTTCCCTGCAGGGTGACTAACGCCAGTAAGTTAACCACGGCCGTAAGTGATATGCAAACCGCGTATACTGACGCCGCCGGACGTTCTAATCCGAACTTTGTGAATTTGGGCGCCGGAAATATTGGTGGCAAAACGCTTACACCTGGGCTGTATAAATGGACGAGTGCGGTTATCATCCCAACGAATATTACAATTTCGGGCGGTCCACATGATGTCTGGATATTCCAGGTTGCCGGGACTCTTACTATGAGTTCTGCGGTGAAAATCACCTTGAGCGGAGGTGCACAAGCAAAGAATATTTTCTGGCAGGCATCCGGCGCCGTAACCTTCGGAACTACCAGTCATTTCGAAGGGATCGTATTGGGGAAGACAGGTATTAATTTGAAGACAGGTGCATCAATAAACGGAAGGATGTTGGCACAAACTGCGGTAACTCTTCAGATGAATGCTGTTACACAGCCACAATAAATTAAAGGAATTAAAATCAATGTCGTTTAAGCCAAAGTTCTTTGAGAAGTCGATAAAATACGGTTGAATAGAGATTGCTCGGCAATCCCTAGCCTGGTGAATTTATTTCTGTCAACTGCTAAAACGTTTTAGGTGTATTCGTTTGCTAAATGTTTTTTCTTATTGTCTTACTTTCAATTATAGGATAAGGTTTAATGGTTAATGGTATATGGTTGGAGCAAGCCTCCTGTTTTATATAGGAGGCTTTTCCTTCTCTGCTCAATGTTAATGGTTCCGTTTGAAAGTCTTACAAATAGCTATTATTTTTATAGTAACTTCATTTGTAAGCAGTCTATATGAAAAACATTCAGAACGGTACCCATAGTATTACAGAGACCATCCTGGTGGTGCTGCTATTGCTGTGCTTAATATTGGCCCTTTATGACGTATTGAAGGTCTTTTTGACCATTTTGACCTTCGCGCTGATATTCTCTGTGTCTTTTGCCGGGCTTTTTGAACAGCTGGTATCCCTTTTAAACAACCGGCGCAAACTGGCAGCTTTCATTTATTCGGTCCTCCTGATCGCCATGATAGCGGTTCCCTTCATTTACTTCATCTCGGTATTAAGGGAACATGTCCGGGAAGCCATCGCATGGATCAATGAAGTGAAGGCGAATGGAGTTCCTCCCCTTCCCGCCTGGATCGCCAGCGNNTCACAATTACAACATAGCCCCAAGGAAGCGATCGCTCTTCATGAAGAGCAGATCAAATTGGGATTGCATCGTATGCTGAACAGCGGGATAGGCATGTTGGGAACGGCCCTTCAATTTATTACCGGTATCGTCATATCCGCATTCTTCCTGTCTGCCGGGGAAAAAATGCTAACGCCCATCAAATTGACGATGCAGCACCTGCTGGGCAAACGGGACGGGCTGTCCCTGCTCCGGGCAACCACACTGGCTATAAAAGGGGTATCGATAGGGGTCATAGGAACGGCGTTAATAGCGGCTGTGATCTCATGGATCGGCCTCAGCTTGGCCGGCATTAAATTCGCCCTGATCCTTTCCGCCCTGATCTTCTTCCTGGTGCTGATCCAGCTAGGCCCTTTATTAGTATGGATACCGCTGGTTATATGGGCGGCCATAGAAGGGCATACCGGCATGACCGTTTTTCTTATTATCTATGGAATCGTGCTGCTGATCATCGATGCTTTTTTAAAACCCATCCTGATCGCCCGCAGCGGCGGGAAATTGCCTTTCCTGGTCCTCTTCTTAGGGGTGGTCGGGGGACTGGCCGCCTGGGGTTTTACAGGCATGTTTAAAGGGGCCATCATCCTGGCGATATTCCATACCGTATTCAACTCCTGGCTGAAAGAGAAGGCTACCTATGCCTCCTGAATCCTCTTCAACGCTTTTTGTAAATCCGCGCCTTTGCCCAACACGGGCTTAAACAGGTCGCCTTGTTCTTTCACCCGCGCAAGCGCATTCAGTATGGTAAAGTCGGACATTTTCAATCCTTTCTTTACCTCTTCCCAATGCAAGGGCATCGAGACGGTCGCCCCGGGTTTGGGCCTTACGGCATAGGGCGCAGCCAGGGTGGCCTTGGCACGGTTCTGCAAATAATCGACATAGATCTTTCCTTTGCGCTTATGGGTCATTCGCTCGATGGAGGTGAAGCCGGGGAGTTCTTCCTGTACACGGGTAGCGATCAGTTTGCCGAATAATTGGCATTCGTCATAGCTGTATTTGGCCGCTAAAGGGATGTAGATATGTATGCCCGTCGATCCGGAAGTCTTGGGATAACCGGTCACCTTCAGGCTATCGAGCACCTGCTTTGTGACCTGGGCTGTCCGGATCACCTGATCAATGGTATTTTTATCCGTCGGGTCAAGATCGATAATACACCAATCGGGGTTATCCGGATGCCGGATGGTGCTGTTCCAGGGGTTCATTTCGATGGCCCCGAGATTCGCCATCCAGAGGATGCTGGCTTCTTCCTCGACGACGAGGAAGTTCTTATCCTCTCCTTCCTGGGTATGATAGGGGAACTGTTTGACCCAGTCAGGCGCGGTAGCCGTCACGTCTTTATGGTAGAAATGCTGGCCATCGATCCCATTGGGGAACCGGTTAAGGGATTGCGGGCGGTCCTTCAGGTGGGGAAGAATAGTAGGTGCGATCTGATAATAGTAATTCAGCAAATCCCGCTTGGTATATTGCTCTTTTGGCCAGAATATTTTACCGAGGTTACTAAACTTCAGTTCATGCCCATTGACCTGCCTCACCTGCGTTTCATCGGTAGGATTCAGTAAGGTGCGACGGCCTGTGGGGTGTCCATTGCCTGAGGGAACGGGATCCTGTGATTCAGGGACGAGTGTCTTGGTGGATTTCGCTTTTTCGGGATGGACATCCTTTGCGGCTTTGTCCGCTCTCATGCCCTCAAAGGAGGGGTGCCTCATGATGCCTTCATCGGTAAGCTCGGCATAACTGACTTCGCATACCAACTCCGGCTTTAACCAAATCGCCTCAGCATGGGGAGGATGGGGCCTGAACCGGGAAGGCTTATTAATATCCGGGATTTCTTTAAAGGGCGTCTTATCCGTGATCAGTGGCTTGAATACAGCGATCATCTCCTTCTGCTGTTTCCCGTTGAAGCCGGTCCCTATTTTGCCGATATAGTGCAGCCTGCCCTTATCATATACCCCCACCAGCAGGGAACTGAATGCTTTCGGGGAATCATCGTTCTTCGTGTAACCGCCGATCACCACTTCATGTCGTTTATGGACCTTTATTTTGAGCCAGTCCCGGCCCCGGTCACCCGGCTTGTAAATGCTGTCGGCCCGTTTGGCAATGATGCCTTCCAGCCCCATTTTGCCAGCGGCCTTTAAAAATTCGATTGCTGAGGTTTCAAAATTCTCGCTTTCCCGGATGATGCCTCCTTTAGGAAGGAGGGTACGCAATAGTTCTCGGCGCCGGGTAAGGGGCCATTCCATCAGGTTATGGCCATTCAGCCAGAGTAAATCGAATACATAATATACCAGTTCGCCATCGGCTTCGCTGCGCCAGTTTTGCAATGCACCGAAACTGGACACGCCATTTTTCAAGACGGCAATTTCACCATCCAGAACGGCCCAGAGATCTAACGCTTTTAAGGCGTCATAAATGGAATAGAATTTTTCATTGAAGGATTTATTATTGCGGGAGATCAGTTCGACCTTCGATTGATTGCATAAGGCGATTGCCCGGTAACCGTCCCACTTTATCTCATAGATCCAACCCGGCTCATCGAAGGGTTCATCCACCAGTGTCGCCAGCATAGGGCTTACCGTCTTAGGAAATGGGGTTTTGGGAGCATCGGAAAGATCCAGCGTTCCTTTGGAGGCGTCGACTTTTTTAGGATTGGTTTTTATTTTGGGGTTAGCGGCCACCTTCTCTTTCGCAGCCATCTTTTCCAGGGTTTTACCGGAAATGACGGATCGATCCTTTTCAGTGATATCCGTTTCTTTGGCGTATTTATCCCGATGCTTGATCAACAACCAGGAATTTTCGCCCCGGCCATGGGTCTTTACCAGGGCATATTCCCCTTTCAGTTTCTTCCCGTTCATGCGAAACTTGAGTGAACCCGCTTTTAATTCCTTTAAGAGGAGTTTTTCGGCCCCGGCCTTCGTTTTGTAAGGCTCAAGGGGTTCATAGACCCCCTTATCCCAGACGATGACCGTTCCGCCGCCGTATTGACCTTTTGGGATGACCCCTTCAAAATCCTTATAATCATAGGGATGATCTTCAACCATCATTGCCAGGCGCTTAACGGCCGGATCTGTCGACGGGCCCTTCGGCACGGCCCAGCTTTTTAAGACCCCTTCCATTTCCAGCCGGAAATCATAATGCAAATGACTGGCGGCGTGCTTCTGGATGACGAAGATCAACTCCCCGGACTTGCTTTTGCCGCCGGCGGGTTCGGTCGTTTGGTCGAAGGACCGCTTCTTTTTATAGCCAGCCAGGGACATGTTGGGATCGTTTAATGGTGATACACCGATTACACCCTCCAAAAGCTATGCCATCAGGGCTGCATATACTTTTTCACAGTAGTTTTTCATAGTACTTTTTCAAACACCTTAAACCGGTATTTCCCTCCGAAAACTTTCAATTCCAGCGACGTAAAATGAACCTGCTTTCTCTTATTCCTTCATTTGCATGAACAATCCCCGGTTGCCTTCTATCTCATAAAGGCCTTCCCTGTCTCTTATGACAAGCTATAATTTTGACATCCCCATAATAATGATACCTTTGTGCTGGTCTTTCATGAAAAAGTTCTTAGCCACCATATTAGCCTTCATCTACCTCTCCACCTCCATGGGAGCAACCATCCATTTGCATTATTGCATGGGGAAACTTTTTTCCTGGGGGCTGGCAAACCAGGAAAAAAAGAACTGCAGTCATTGCGGGATGCCAAAAAAAAATGCTGCCAGCCATTGTATGGCTATTAAAAATGGCTGTTGCAAGGACACGCAAACGACTGTAAAGCTTGATAAAGACCAAAAAGCATCGGAATCAGCTTATAAGTTTTTTACCCCTTCTACGAATACTGTATCAAGCAACTTTATTAACCTGCCTGACAGATATGTCGCCTCTTTTATAATTGACCATCCTACAACCAATGCTCCGCCCGGCGCCGGGAAGGTCCCCGTATTTATCCGCCATTGCAATTTCCGTATTTGATATTCTCTCCTGCTATAATGCCCGGCTTTCTGCCTGGGTGGGGGGATTCTGCTCATCAGCCCCTTTCAAATTAATTTTCTTGTTTATTTCCTGATCGGATAGTTCCGTGCGGCGGCGGGTAACAGTGCTGCCGCCATCCGGGAAAATCGTAATCAATCCTTTATTAATACAACAACAAAAAAAATGAAAAAACTGCTCATTCTCCTGGTCGTTTTAACAGCTGCCACGGCCACCTTCGCCCAAAAAGCCAAGGACACCTTACCGAAGAGTAAAACAGCTACCGCAACGAAGGTCGTGTACACCTGCTCGATGGACCCGGATGTAACCAGTGATAAACCGGGTAAGTGTCCAAAATGCGGAATGGACCTCGTGAAAAAGAAGAGTATGGTAAAGAATAGCGCCATGAAAGGCATGAAGATGGACAGTACGAAGCATTAAAAGACATTAACTCCAAAAAATGGTTCAGAAACTCATCGAAGGCTCCCTTCGTAACAGGTACCTGGTGCTGCTAACAGCACTGGGCCTGTTTGCCTGGGGCATATTCGCCGTCAGGCAAAACCCCATTGACGCGATCCCCGACCTGTCCGAAAACCAGGTCATCGTATTTACCGAATGGATGGGACGCAGCCCCGACATCATGGAAGACCAGGTGACCTATCCCCTGGTATCTAACCTGCAAGGCATTCCGAAAGTGAGAAATATCCGGGGTACTTCGATGTTTGGGATGAGCTTTGTCTATATCATTTTTGACGATAATACGGATATATACTGGGCGCGTACCCGGGTATTGGAAAGATTGAATTATGCCCAGCGTCTGTTGCCCCCGGAAGTAACACCCAGCTTAGGGCCTGACGGTACGGGTATCGGGCATGTTTTGTGGTATACCCTGGACGCCCCGGGAGTAGACCTGGGAGAACAAAGAGCGCTGCAGGACTGGTATATCAAGTTTGGGTTGCAAACCGTACCCGGCGTCGCTGAAATAGCCTCCTTCGGCGGATTCGAAAAACAATACCAACTGGTCGTCGATCCCCTCAAACTGCAATTCTACAATGTGTCCCTGACGGACGTCATGAACAAGGTGAAGGCCAATAATAACGATGTAGGAGGCCGGAAATTCGAGATGAGCGATAGGGCTTATATTATCCGTGGCCTGGGGTATATCAAAAATAAAGAAGACCTGGAAGGAATTGCGCTCGCCAATTATAAGGGGATCCCTGTCCGGGTAAAAGATATCGGCACGGTGCAATTAGGTGGGGATTTGCGTCTGGGCATCTTTGACCAGAACGGGGAAGGGGAGGTAGTGGGTGGTATCGTTGTCATGCGTTATGGCGAAAATGCAGACCAGGTGATCCATGCTGTAAAAGAAAAAATGAAAGAGGTGGAAAAGGGGTTGCCGGAAGGCGTTCACTTCAAAATCGCGTATGATCGCAGCACGCTGATCGAAGCAGCCGTGAAGAATATCAAGGGGAAATTAGGAGAAGAAATGCTGGCTGTATCCCTGATCGTCATCCTCTTCTTATTTCACTGGCGTAGCGCTATGAGCATTATTATCCAGATCCCTATTACGATTGCCATCAGCTTTATCCTGCTGAATGCCTTTGGCCTGTCTTCGAATATTATGTCGCTCACCGGCATTGCCCTGGCCATCGGCGTCATCGTAGACAACGGCATTATCATGTCGGAAAATTCTTACCGTCACCTGGCCGAATGGCAGGAGAAGCATTCACCGAATAAATAACATCGTATGAATTACTACCGGATCCCCAAGGCGGAAAGACTGGCTATTATCGAAAGGGCCTGCAAACAGGTATCCCGGGGGGTCTTTTTCTCGACCATCATCATTATTACCTCCTTCCTGCCTGTTTTCCTATTAACAGGGCAGGAAGGCAAGCTGTTTCATCCCCTCGCCTATACAAAGACTTTTATCCTGCTGGTGGATGCTTTCCTGGTCGTCACCCTGGCGCCTGTACTGATCTCTTTTTTTATGCGCGGCCGCTTCCGCAGCGACAAGGCCAACCCGGTCAACCGGTTGCTGGAAAGGATCTATGAGCCCATCATACGACTATGTATCCGGTGGCGAAAAACAACCATCGGTATCAATATCATTGCTCTATTGATCAGTATTCCCCTCATCCTGAGCCTGGGAAGGGAGTTTATGCCGCCATTGGATGAAGGGTCGATCCTCTTTATGCCAGTGACTTTACCGGATGTTTCCAATTCCGAGGCGAAAAGAATCCTGCAGGTGCAGGACAAGATCATTAAATCTGTCCCGGAAGTAATGAATGTCCTGGGCAAGGCCGGCAGGGCGAATTCGGCCACCGATAATTCTCCCATCAGTATGGTGGAAACGATTGTCCTGCTGAAACCCAAATCGCAGTGGCGTGCCGGTATCAGCAAAGAGGATATTATCAATGAACTGAACAGCAAATTGCAGATACCCGGTGTCGCCAACGGCTGGACCCAGCCCATTATCAACCGGATCAATATGCTTTCTACAGGTATCCGTACCGATGTCGGGGTCAAGGTGTACGGGCAGAACCTGGACACCATCTATGCATTCGCCCAGAAAGTAAAAACCGAATTGCAGGGTATAGACGGTGTAAAGGATTTGTATGTGGAACCCATCACCGGGGGAAAATATATTGATATAGCTATTAAGCGGGATGAAATTGCCCGGTATGGGCTGAGCATTGATGATGTGAATGCCGTTGTGGAAAGTGCCCTCGGCGGCTTGAAACTGACGACCACTATCGAAGGCCGCCGCCGCTTCTCCGTCAATGCCCGCTATGCACAGGATTTCCGGGACAATCTCGAGGCGCTGAAACGCTTGTCCGTGCAGACCATACAATTCGGGCCCATCCCTTTAAATGCAGTCGCGGATATACAGATCACCGAAGGACCTGCCATGATCAATTCCGAAAATGCCTTATTGCGGGGTACCGTCCTGTTCAATGTACGCGACCGGGACCTGGCCGGCACCGTGCAGGAATCGCAGGACCGGCTGAATAAAATGCTGACCCGCCTGCCCAAAGGTTATTTCCTGGAATGGAGCGGCCAGTACGAGAACCTGATCAGTGGCGAAAGGACCTTAAAGCTAGTTTTACCCATCGTACTGGTAATCATTTTTATTTCCATGTATTTCGCCTTCCATTCGGCCCGGGAAGCCTTGCTGAGTTTAATTTCGATTCCCTTTGCCCTGATTGGGGGGGCTTATATGGTGTATTTCTGGGGAGTGAACTTATCGGTAGCCGTAGCCGTCGGCTTTATTGCCCTCTTCGGCCTGGCGGTGGAAACAGGGATCGTCATGGTAATCTACCTGAATGATGCCATGCAGCAGTTGGTGGCAGCAAAAGGAAATTCCAGGGAAACCATCTCTACCACCGATCTGCGTGAATATGTGGTCGCTGGAGCCACTAAGCGGCTGCGGCCCAAATTGATGACCGTATGCGTCTCCTTATTCGGCCTGATCCCCATTTTATGGAGCTCGGGGGTAGGCAGCGACGTTATGAAACCCATTGTACTGCCCATGATCGGCGGGGTATTCACCTCCTCTATTCACATCCTACTGGTCACGCCCATCATTTTCCTGATGAGCAAGGAATATGAGCTAAGGAAACATGGAAAGATAGAAACACTGGAAGTAAAACATTAATGTATGCAACGATTAATCATGCTGATGATCTCTCTTCTCATAGGACAGGCCGAAGCCCGTTCCCAATCCTCTATGAAACTGGAAGAGATCCTGTCCGCCATCCAAGCCAACCATCCATCCGTAAAAATGTATGATGCGGATATCC
>PLXD01000647.1 GCA_003151295.1 Chitinophagaceae bacterium
TTAATGGAAAAACGATGCACCAGCGGTACTATTTCACCGGGAGCCAGCATCAGCGGGGCCGCTGCGGGTAAGCTGAGCCCTTCGGCCGTGACAACCTGCGCAGCGACGGTATCCCCGGAAGGGTTGTCCAGGAAGAGGAGTTCCCCTGCAGCGCTATGCCTGGCCGTTAGCCTGACCGCGGTATCCACCCTAAAAGATCGGTACCGGGCCGTCGCATCCTCGCTGTTGGCGAGGATCTCCTGGAAACTACCGGCAAACAAGGCCGCACGTTTGAAGCTATAATAGATCGGCCGCAGATCGCCGGCCTGCCCGACGGCCGCTCCATAATCATAAGAAGCGGCATCCTCATCGTTATTGGTATAGCCAAAATTCGAGCCCCCATACGCCATATAATAATTGTAGCCATTCCCCCCATGGGCGATGATCTTCCATGTTCGCCGCCCATACTCCCGCGCCTCTTTTTCCCCGGAACCATAGCCGTTATACCATACGCTCCAGAACTCGGTAGAAAACCACGGATTAGGCCGCGTGGAGTCATCCAGGTTCCCATCCCAGACCTGGTTCCCGGGTTGATCGCTGGGCTGGCTCCCGGGTCGATCCGCGGCCGGATCGTTGGAATGATGTAATCCGCTGAAGAAATAAGGCACTTCCAGCCCCAGCGATAAGGCTTTGTCCCGCAGGTGATGGAAATAGCCGTCCGGCATCGCCGTTCCCCATCCCTTCGGATGCTCGTTCTCAAGCTGCACCAGTATGACGGCTCCGCCATGATGGATCTGATTTTTCGACACAATGGGCAGGAGCCGGTCGAAGAAACGGTCCGTATATTTTTCGAAAGCGGCATTGTCCTCACGGACACGCACACCTTCTTTGAAACGAAGCCATAAAGGATATCCTCCGTTGTCCCATTCGGCGCAATAATAAGGCCCTACCCGAACGATGGCATACATCCCCATCCGGTTCACCATTTGCAGAAAAGCGTCCAGCCCATGATCGCCGGAGAAATCGAACTGCCCTTCCTGCGGTTCATGGAAATTCCAGAAAGTATAGATCTCGATACAGTTGAAACCGGCCCGTTTAAGACGCAGCAACCGGTCATGCCAGAGTTCATGGGGCACACGCGCATATTCCATGCCCGCAGATACCAGGAAGACCCGCCGGCCCCTGACCAGGAAACCCTTGCTGTCGAAATCGATACAGTGCCGCGCTGCTGCAGCCGCAGGGAATATATGATCGTTCGAACCCGGCGACGATTGCGCGTTCACGCCGGATCCTGGACCCGGCACCGAAAGCAACAGCAGGAGCAGCCGCAAAAGGATCGGAGAGGCGGAACATTTCATGCTATGCTTCTTTACATTCATTTCCATGCATACTTCTTTATAATCGGTTCGATCTCTATTTCTTACTCTCCGGTTCAATCCTTGCTTCTTTTCTCCAGTTCTGCGATCGTTAAGTTAATCTGTTTGCCGATGGGATGGCCGTTTCGATAAGTCGCGACACGGATCCAACTGGCGCCGGCCGGCAGCGTTAAGGCAGTCGAATAGCGGGGATAAAAAGGATCGGGATTGCCGTTATCGAAACTATAATAAATGTCCAGCCCGGTAACTTCGGTATGGATTGCGATCTTCCTCTCCCCGCCTTCCTTCACCATTTCAATGATGGGATCATAGGCGCTCCGCGCATAATTGACCCCGGCGCCGTCGAACCCGTCAAACTGCTTTTCCATCCGCTGCACAAACCCGTTCCAGTCCTTCTTATCCCGGGGTGACCACAGGACTTCGGCGAGAGCCAGGCTGCGGGGCCAGGTCATATACTGCACGTGCCGCTCATTATACACCGATTCGGTCCATAAATTCCCCTGGCCGCCCAGGATGTATTTTTCGGAAACGCCTTCGGGCACCGGTTCAAAATCATAACAGTCTTTTAGACGCAGGCCGCCATAGGTATCAGGTTCTACAGACCGGTCGCCCTGGTAAAGATCCAGGTAGCAATGTGCAGTAGGCGTCATGATCACTGAGTGCCCCTGTTTGGCTGCCTGTATGCCCCCATCCATGCCCCGCCAGCTCATCACGGTGGCTTCCGGCGCCAATCCACCTTCCAAAATCTCATCCCACCCGATCAGCTTCTTATTTTTGGAAATCAATATTTTCTCCAGTCGCTTGACAAAATAGCTCTGCAATTCCTCCACCGTCTTCAAACCCTCCTCCTGCATCCTCCGCTGGCATTTCGGACAATCTTTCCAGAAGCCCTTAAAAGCCTCATCGCCGCCGATATGGATATAGGGACCCGGAAATAAAGCCGCCACTTCGGTGAAGATCTTATCCAGGACCTCAAATACTTTTTCATTACCGGGGCATAATGCGTTATCGACCTCGCCGTAAAATTTACTGCCCGGGTTGACGGCATATTGCAGCCCCGTAGAAGACAATTCTGGATATGCCGCGATCAGCGCCAGGCTATGACCCGGCACATCGATCTCCGGAAGGATCGTTACGTATCTTTCCGCAGCATACCTGACGATCTCCCTGATATCCTCCTGTGTGTAATATCCCCCGTAATCCGCCTTCTCCCCATTCCCGGGAGGCTGGAACGTCCACCACTGGCCGGTCCGAGGCACCCGCCAGGCTCCGATCCGGGTCAATGCGGGCAGGGATTTGATTTCGATCCTCCATCCCTGGTCATCGGAGAGATGCCAATGGAAGACGTTGAATTTATATTTCACCAGTTGATCGATATATTTTTTAACGACCTCTTTCGTAAAGAAATGACGGCTCACATCCAGCATCAGCCCTCTCCAGGCAAAACGGGGAGTATCCACGATACTCAATGCCGGAAGGGTCCGCTCCTTGCCCCCTGCCCCTGCATAGTCCATTCCCCTGGCCCCGGGCCCATCGGTCATAGGAGAAACAGGCAATAACTGCAACAGCGTCTGTATACCATAAAAGAGCCCGGCAGCCTCATTAGCACGGATGGCGATATGACCGGCATGAATGTCCAGCTTATACCCCTCCTTGCCCAATGCGGAATCGGGTTCTTTCAATAGTTGTAAAGAAATAAAAGACATTTTACCCGCATCACCCAGGACCAAAGGCTTATACCCCAATGGGGCCGAGAGCAAGCCGGCAAATAATTCACCCAGTTGTTTAAGATCCTTGTTTTCCCGGGAAAGGACGATCCGGATCGATGAGCCGATCTTAAAACCCGGCTCGCCAAGTGTCTGCATGGACACCGGCAGGGGAACGATCGACACGGACGGCTCCTTTGAAAGAGATAGGTTCTGCAGGGTTCCTCCCGCCGGCGACGACGAGCTATAGCCAAGAGCTCCCGCATATTTTTTATAAAGCGCCTGAGCTTCCCCTACCGGGTCGCCCTGCACGTTAGCAGGATAGGGATCATGACTGTTCACCCATTTCCACTCCTGGTCCTTGACCTTCGCATCGAAATCTTTCAGATCCGCCTCCTGTCCCTTCTCCAATGCCTGGTCGAGATACCGGAAAAACAGTTCCCAGCGGGGTTTATAAAAACCCTTGATGAGTCCCGACCACTGACGATTGGAATATTCCCGCAGCCCACTTTCCTTATCTCCCCAGAGCGTGATCAGGTCGCGGGCATTCTGTTCATAGAGGTCCTTCTCGGCGGCCTCAACGCCATTGCGCCGGGCATCCGCGATCCATTTACCCAGCAAAAAGTCTTTACGGGTGGCAAGCAAGCGGTCCATATCGTCCATCAGCTCCAGGAACCGCAGGCTATATTTCTTATAAGCAGGGGCATCTTTCTGCCGGTAGGCTTCTACCCATTTTTGTTGCAACGGGCTGGCATAGTTTGCCAACACCTGCCGGGTGATATCCACCAGGTCATATCGGAAACCATCGTTATTCTTAAGTACCGGCGCCGCCTGCAGGAACAGTCTCCAGGCCTGCACCAGCTGCGCGGGATCATAATCCAGTTTGGTATTCACCCGGTCGATGGCCTTTTCAAAAGTCGGACGGCCCACGATAATCGACTCCTGGCCTCCTTCCCCTAATCCACCCCGGTAGACACTGGACTCCAGCAACCGCCAGGCCTCATTAATGGAAGCATTGGCCACCCCGTAACGCTCCCGCGCATATTGCAGTAACCACCCATTCAATTTCACCGGTTCGTCCTGCCAGACATTTTCGAGCATCAGCTGATATAGGGCCGGATTCTGCTCGATCCCCTCAGGGGTAAGTCCGATCCCAACCATTTTACCCGACGCGGGATCGTGGAGAGCGGCCGAAGGATCCTCCGCCACATGCGTCATCCTTCCCCAAAGGCTGACATTGCCCCCGAAATTATGCTGGAGGTTCCAGATCCAGGGCTTGCCATAATAGGCGGAGGTCCGGTTCCATACCGGGTGACTCTCGCTGTAAAGATCCAGGATGATCATATGATCGTCCGGGACTGCATTTAATAGTCCTTGTATCTGGGCGGGTTTCCAGAAGGAAGCGTTATAATGAAACATCCATCCCTGCATGACCCAGACCGCTTTCGGATCCGCCAGGGCCATGGAAGCAAAGACTTTTTTACTCATCTGGTCCAGGTAGGAAGAGTCGCTGGTCGGCGGCACATTCTCATTAAAGGTATCGGCGGAATAGAGATGATCCGTACCGAAGGCCGCAGTCTGCGCTTCCAGGAATTTCCGGCCGATCGTCTCGAAGAGCGGGTCGGAAGGATCGAGAATATAGACGTCCCCGAAACCGGCATCCCAATTGGTCTTCTTCACCTTCGCGGCGGGGAAACGGTCTTTAAAAGAAGGAGGTACATGTCCCGTAAAAGCAGGCAATACCGTCTTCATCCCCAGGGCACGCTCTGCCTGCAGGATTTTTTTTTGCAGCGCCAGGTGACTCTCCTTCCAATGCGCGGGTAGAGGGCCGCCCCAAGCATCGATATTTCCCATCCATAGCCAGGAGAAGTAAGCGGGACCGCTAAAAAAACGATCGAGTTCCGGGTCGGTAAAACCCATCGACCGGTACACCTGTTGCCAGATGGCCTCTTCGCCCGTCAGCGCCAGGGGCATATTGATACCGTTCAAGGCCATCCAATCGATTTCCTGCTGCCAACGGTCCCAGTCCCACCAGGCCATGGAATACTGGAACGTGCAATAGTTGAGATAATACCGGTAGGTATAAGGAGTCGTCTTATGAACGGTAGCCCTGATGGCGGGCAATACCGCGGGTATGTCGAGATGCACCCCGTTCCAGGTGATCAGGCTATGGCAATCGTTCTTCAGGTAATAGTTCAGCGCCGAGGCGATACTCACGCGGTTGCTTCCACGTAGAAGGACCTTTCCTGCAACGCTGCCTTTGGCCACCTCAAACACATCTTTGCCGTTCTCCGGGGCGATATACGCGATCTCAAACCGGGATGCCTGGTCCTTTACGATCCGTTTTAAAAAAGCGCCGATAGCCTTCTTATCCAGGCTGTCCCGGCCGTTATTCTGCCGGGAGAAAGCGGAGAGGCTGAAAAGAAGAATCAGGATCATACCTGCCAGCATTCCTTTGATCATGTTCATAATATCACTGCTTAAAAAGGGAAAACTTATAAAAGGCTTGGCTTCTATAGGTTTTCCGTAAAAAATTACAATATCAATATTCTATTCTAATAGTTAGGATTCTGAACGATCACGCCCTTGCTCTCATCGATGATCTCCTGCGGGATGGGTATATAATAGTTCTTTGGCCTGACGAAAGTACGGGCCGGAATGATGACCGTGCCATTATAAGGTAGCAACGGTGATGCAGCCTTCGGCTTACTGACGATCGTATTGATATCTATGATTTGGTCCTTATCCCAGCGTAACAGATCCTGCCAGCGAATATTCTCCCCGGCGAGCTCCACCCTGCGCTCATGGATCAACTGTGGCATGCCCGCATCACTGACAGTGAATAGGCCTGCGCGCTGACGTACGGCATTGATCTCCGCATCCCCGGCGCCGGCGCCGTTCAGCCTGATCTTGGCTTCCGCCACCAGCAGGTAGACATCCGAACTGCGCAACAAGGGTTGCTTCAGGTTGAAATCGATACCTCCGTCGCCGTTGGCATCATAGGCCGTGTATTTCCGGATATAGTATCCCGTGGTAGTCATCGAAGGCAGGAGCCTTCCGGTAGGCTGTCCAGCCATACCGGCAAATACTGGGCTGGTCGCATCGGACGCGCTGATTGTCGAGATATTGGTCTGATTGGGAATGGAATCGCCGACGGATATAAGCGTTGCCCTTTTGCGGATGGAATCCCCCGGTTCAAATTCTTCGGCAAAGTTCTCGGTGGGGTGATGGAAACCCCATCCCTGCCAGGGTCTCGGGGAAAAATAGATGCTGATCGAGGAGTTCGGCAGGTTGAGTTCCCCGCTGCCATTCCAGACGGCAAAAAGGATCTCCGTATTGGTTTCCTGTTTCCCCGAAGTGAAATTATTGGTATAGCTGGGAGCCAGCGCATAGTTGGGATCGCTGACCACTTTGGAGCCATACGTGATGGCGGCCTGGAACCGGTCCGCGGTCATATAGAGCTTGGTAAGCATCCCCCAGGCGGCCCCCTTGCTGACCCTGCCTGCATCTGCCGGGCCATAGGTCTCCGGCAACATATTCGCAGCATTTAAAAGATCGGATTCGACCCGTGCGCGAACACTGTCAACCGAGGATTTGGCCACATTATAGTTGCCCGCTAACACATTTGCTTCCTGGATCAGGGGCACTTCCCCGTAGATATTGCTCAGGATATAATATGCATAGGCCCGCAGGAAATAGGCTTCCCCCATGGAACGGGTCCGGATGGACTCGTCCATCACGGGAACTTTGGGAATATAGATCAATGCGTTGTTGGCGCGGGCAATCTGCTCATAAGCGAATGGCCAGGTGATATAGACCAGCTGCTGGGTCGGATCGACGTTCAAACGCTCGATCACCTTAAAGTCAGGATGGTCGCCGTCTACGGAAATATCGTCAGACTGATCATCGAAACAATAGAGGTCATGGCCGATCCAGTCCTCGGTAAAAATGATACTATAGATGCCCATCACGCCGGCGAGCACATCGTTCTGATTGCGCCAATAGTTAGCGGTGGTATATTCTCCTGTCGGGTTCTGGTTCAAGGGTTTCTTGATACATCCATAAAGGATACTGATCGCCAGTACAGACAGGGAAGAAATGATAAAATATTTTATAGTCTTCTGTTGCATATTGTCTTTTTTAAAGGACTAGAAATTAAGGGTAGCTCCTATTGTTAATTTTCTGGAAGTAGGGTATTGTGCCAAATCCACCCCTCTTTGCAGATTGGTTCCATTGTATCCCAATTCAGGAGAATAGCCTTTATACCCGGTGATCGTAAACAGGTTATACCCCGTGGCATAGAACCTGATTTCCGGCAACTGCACATCGCTGATTTTTATCTTGTGCAGGGTGTATCCCAGCGCTACGCTCTTCAGCGAAACATAGGATCCGTTCTGCACCCAGAGACTGGAAGAACGATAGTTGCTGTTCAGGTTATCAATGCTCATGCGGGGTATGCTATTGCTGGTTCCCTGCCCATGCCACCTGCCCAGTTCTTCGCTGTACCAGTTATACACCTGCGTGGCGTCCAGGCCTGACAGACGATCCGCATCGTAGAGCTGGAATCCGGTCGCTCCCACAAAATTGAAATTGAAATCAAAATGCTGATAGTTCAGGAAACCATGGAAACCAAACACGAATTTCGGGTTGGGATTGCCCAGGTTCACCCGGTCATGGTCATTAATGACTCCGTCTTTCTTGCCGTTGGGCCCGCTGACATCCACGAATCGTACATCGCCGGGCTTGATATTGGGTTTGTTCGGATCATTGGTAATATTAGGATCATTGTTGATGTCGGCCTGGGTCTGGTAGAGGCCATTGGCCTTAAACCCGTAGAAGGAAGCAATCGGCTGCCCCTGGTAAGTACGGGAGATGTCCACATTCTCCCTGCCGTAAATGGGACCCGCGATATAATTGCCGGTTCCATAGAGCTGGGTCACTTTGTTGCGCATGAACGAGCCATTCGCCCCGAAGGAATAGTTCAGCTTGCCGACCGAATTCTGGTAATTCAGTTCGATTTCCACCCCGTGGTTATTGAGCGATCCCAGGTTGTAATCGGGCAGGGTCACATTTCCCGGATCGTCGGGCAGGTTGGTCTGCGCCCCGAAAGTTTCGACGATCTGGAAGGGGATCAACATGTCCGAGGTATTCTTATTGAAATACGTCACGGTACCGTTGACATGATTGTCGAGGATGGCGAATTCCGCGCTGATATTGGTCATCACCGCTCTTTCCCAGGTGATATTCGGATTGGCCAGGCTGGTTATATAGGCCCCGTTATAGTTGGTGGTGGTGGTGCCCAGGTTGTATCCACTGCCGCCGCCGCCGCTGCTGATGATGCTCAGGTATTGAAAATCGCCGACATTCTGGTTACCCAGTTGTCCCCAGCCGCCGGTCAGTTTCAGGGAATTGATGCCATGAATATTGTCCTTAAAGAATTTCTCGTCTGAGACGCGCCATCCCGCGGAGAAGGCCGGGAAATATCCCCAGCGTTTACCCGGAGCGAACTTGCTGGATCCATCGGCACGCATGGTGGCCGTCAGGAGGTACTTGTTCTCAAATGCATAATTGGCCCTGACGAAATAGGACTGCAGCCCTTCACCCTGTGATAAGGATCCGCCGTTGGCTGCGGAAGAATTGCTGCCCAGGTTCAGGATCCGTTGATCCCGGCTGGTGTCCGAAAAACCGCTCCTGCCGGCGCTGAATGAATTGCCGCTCCATACCTGGGCCGAATAACCGCCGGTTAACGTCAGGCTATGCACATTGTTGAACAAGGCATTATAGGTCAGGAAATATTCTTCCAGGAAGGAGGACGATTTGCCAAAACCCTGGCCTAACGAGGAGATGGAAGGTCCGCGGGTCTGGTTGGGCATGGCGACATTGAAGCTATAATTGTCGTTGCTGCTATGGTCATAGCCATAATTGGCGCGCAACTTCAGCCCCTTCACGATATCCAGCTCGGCATACCCATTGGCCAGTATCCTGTCCGTCTTGCTGTAAGCATCCGTCTCGCTGGCGGTAGCAACCGGGTTATTGATATCCCCCAGTTGGTTGTCAGCCTGGGAAGTACCCCAGCTGCCGTCCAGATTTTTGACGGGTAATGCCGGGTTAAAACGGATCGCGGTCCATACCAATCCTGTCTGGGAGGATTTGGTATCGGGCGCATGACCATTCGTATTGGAATACAGGATGTTCTCCCCTACCCGCAGATGGCTTCCGATCTTATGCTCGGAATTGATCCGGAAGCTATAGCGGGTAAAAAAGGAATTGAGAATCATCCCGGTATTGTTGAAATAGTTGCCGGACATGCTGTAATTGGAATTGGCATTGCCCCCGCGAACCGCTAGATCGGCATTTTGTGAGATACCGGTAGTCATCAGGGCCTTCTGCCAGTTCGTGCGCTGCACGGAATAGTAGGGATCGCCCCAGATNNTCGTGGGTACGGTAAGCCCGTCATTGGTATAGGCTTCTTTCTTCAGGGTGACCAGGTCCGGCGCCTGCAGCATATCGATGAATTTCACCGGTTTTTCATTACCCGTATACAGATTGACGCTGGTTTTCAGCCCTTCTCCATAGTTGCCTTTCTTGGTAGTGATCAGGACCACGCCGTTGGCCGCGCGGGATCCGTAGATCGCGGAGGCAGATGCGTCCTTAAGGATTTCCATAGAAGCAATATCGTTCGGATTCACGTCATTGAATCCGCCGGAGGGCACGCCGTCGATGACGATCAGCGGATCGGAATTATTAATGGTGCCCGTACCACGGATCCGGATGGAGGGAGTGCTTCCGGGGCTGCCGTCATTCCGGACGATGTCTACGCCGGTAGCCCGGCCTTGTAAAGCGTCTGCTGCGTTACTGGTGGGAAGATTCTTGATATCATCTCCTTTCACGCTGCTGATCGAACCGGTGACATCCCTTTTGCGCTGGGTTCCATACCCGACCACAACGACCTCGTTCAGGCCTGAGGCACTGGGTTGCAGGAATACCTGCAGGAATTTTTGACCTTTGGCGGACAGGGTCTGGGCCTTGTATCCCACGTAGCTGATGTCCAACATAGCGTCGTCCGGTGCGGTGAGTGTAAACTCTCCCTTTTCATTGGTGACGACGGCCCGGGAAGAGCCATGCACCTTCACGGTGACGCCGCTCAGTGGTTTTCCGTTCTCGTCCACGATCTTTCCCCTGATTTCGGAATCAAAGTTCGTTTCCAATTTGTTGTCGCTGCCGACCGGTGAAATAATGACCAGGTTACGGTCGGTAATGGTATAATTGAATTTGTTGCCAAGAACGATAGCCAGCACGTCCGCGAGGCTAGCCTTGTTAACCTGGAGGTCGACCTTGCCGAGCTGATCCATATAACCATTGTTGTAGAAGAACCGATAATTGCTCTCTTTCTGAATGGCACTCAGGATCTTACTCACTTCCACCTGCTTGAAATGGAGGTTAAACTCTTCCTGGGAATAGCTACGGGCCGAAACCTGCAAACAAGTAATGAGTATTAGGGCAAAACTTACTTTCATAAGCAGCAGAAATTTTAAATAGGGCGTTGCAGCTCGGCACACCCTTGCCTTCTTGGATTTCTTCATTATATTTGTTTTGGTTGATTAGTAACAGGAGTAACACAGTTTGACGGCTATTTACTCCGGGTTTTTTTCGCCTGAGAGAAGAGTTCACCCTCTTCTCTTTTTTTATGATCGGTTAGTTAGGAATCCGAAAAGATCATTTTTGGGTGCACAGTCGTTTTTTAATGGTTATCGAAAAAGCTTTTCTATTTAAACTCTTCTACTCAACTCTTCAATTTTACAAGACGCTCTCTTTTATAAAGATATACCGTATCACCCCCCATCCTGTAATTAAATCTCGTCGTCATTTTTAGGATCTGCAGCACTTTGCCGATTCCTTCTTTATCGAACACCCCGCTGATATGCTCCTGCCGGATGCTTTCATTTTCGAACCGTACATGAACATTGTATTTCCGCTCCAGCATACGGCCGACCGTTTCAAAGGATTCGTTGCTGATCACCAGCTTATCGTTCAGCCAAGCCGTCTCTGCAAAATTATTACTGCTGTCATGGGGCAAAGTCTGCACCTGATAACGAAGGGCATTGTATGCCTTCACTGGCACCACCACATTGCTGGCGGCCGGCTCTTCCTTAAGAGTCCCTATGCCTGTTAACTTGCCGGATGCCATCGAATTGCTGACAGTCAATTTCTCATGCGGGGAGAGGACGATCCTTTTTTCCGGATCATCTTCCAGGACCACCTGTATCTTGCCGCAGATCAGGGTGGTCTCTATATTGGCATCATCCCTGTAGGCTTTTACGTTGAAGCTGGTACCCAATACCCCTACCGTGAGCTTGCCCGCACGGACGCTGAAAGGTGCCTTGGTATCCTTTGCCACTTGGAAAAAAGCTTCTCCCTCCAGGGTCACTTCCCTTTTAGGACCGGAAAATATTTGCGGATAGATCAGTTTACTGCCTGCATTCAACCAGACCTTGGTCCCATCGGCCAGGACCAGTTTCGAGACAGCCCCATACCCTGCCCAGGCGACCAGGGCAGAGGAACTCACCTCTTTGTCTATCTGCAAGCGGCCGGAAGCCTTTTTGTAATATAGGGTTGCGCCTGTTACCAGTAGGGTCAGGACAGCCGCCGCTGACATCCACCGCCGCCGCCCGGACAGGAGAGATTTCAATCGCCCATGCTTTTCATCCGTAAAAAAAGAATTTGGGGGTATGGGATCCCGGTTCAGTTTACCGGACAGATCCTGCCAGCCATGGCTGACCAATTCTTCTTCGGGAGTGATCATCTCTACATGATCGGTATTGCCTTTAAGGGAACCCACGATCTCATGGTATTAAGCATACCCTGGATAAAGGTTCAGCAAAGCGGATAGCTCGTCCAGTTCTTCGGGACTCGCGTCCCTGCCTGCCTTTTTCGCCATCAGCTCTATAATCCTGGAATTTTCCATGCTTTTTGCTCGCCTTTTTCGCATTCGGGGTAAGGACAAGGCAAAGGGGCTTTTGTCTTAAAGCGAATGGGTATTTTTTTAATTTTTTTTTAGCCTTTGCCAAAAACATCCTAGACCTTGGACCGGTATTGCACAAGCGACGGCTTAAGGGTCTGTTCCAGCTTTTTCAGGGCGATCGTCAATTGGGTGGTAATCGTCTTATAATGGAGACCGAGAATACTGGCGACTTCATGGCAGGACAGCCCGTCTTCCTTTACCAGTTTAAAGATCAGTTTGCATTTGGGAGGCAATTGATTGACTGAATGCTCGATCATTTTCCGAAGCTCGCCCGTCATCAGCACCTCCTCCGGATCGGGACTCAAGTAGAAATGGCTGACCATGACCCTTTCCAGGTCGATCCGGTTCCGGTTGGCCATTTTACGGAGATAATTGGCAGCCGTATTCTTAATGGCAACATACAAATAGACAATGATATTATCGATCCTGTCCAGGCCACCCCGGTTCTGCCAGAGCCGGAGGAATACATCGTTCACGATCTCTTCCGCCTGTTCCCTGTTCTGCACAAAACTGAAGGCAAACTGGAATAGTTTAAATACGTTCTCCTTATAAAACTCCTGGAAGGCAGTTTCATCATTATCGAATTGTATGCGATGGAGTAGGGATGGCATAGGTTCGAACAATCTGTCCTGGTTAATTTGTTTGCTAATTTATTGTATTCTTTTTAAATTATATATTAATTAGTTTATCGATTTACCTAAAACGATAAACCTTGATCGTTTCAGCCGGATCAATTTACCCGATCATTTCAACCGGATCATTTCTGCCGGACCACCTGCACGGCCCCGTTATTCTTCGCCGCGACCAGCACCGACCCGTTACGGCCTTTTACCCTCACCAGGTTGCGGACATCCCCCTGCAACAGGAGACCCGTCTCCGAATAAGGCTCAGGTGTGAAGCCCCCCTTCCCATCCCCTTTCAACAAGAGCCCGATACCCGCATCCAAAGGCCCTATCTGGGCACGGAACGGGAAAAAATTCCCCGCTACGATCAGATCCTTATGGCCATCTCCGTCTGCATCACCCGGCAGAATGCCATTCAGAATGCTCATTTGCGCATATTCCGGAAGAGGATGCACACTCCATTTCCGCCCCCCGCCCTCATTTAGCAGGCATACCGACTGTAATTGATTGATCCGCGCCACATGGGCGGAAGCCAACTGCTCTAGCGTAAACAGGTCCGCCATTTGAGCATTCGCATAATCCGCATACCTGGCAATTTTTTTCTGCAGGGCAGGAATCTGCTCTAAGAGCTCGTCCCGTGAAAAATAGGGATATTCCTTGCCCTGATAATATTGACAGAGTACGGGATCCAACAGGCCATCCCCATTGAAATCGCCGTAGCAGATGCTCAGCGGTTCCGAAGGCGAAGCGTGGAATACGGTATTCGTACCCAGGTTGCCTACCACCAGGTCGGTATCGCCGTCGCCATTTATATCTTCCGCCAGGATACGGCTCCACCATCCGTTCGTTCCGGAGAGGCCGTAAGCAGCCGTCTTATCGGTGAGCCTTCCTTTTTTATTTTCAAAAATAGTGATGGGCATGAACTGACCGGCAACAACCAGGTCGGGCCAACCGTCCTTATTAAGATCTATCCATGCCGCATCGGTCACCATACCGGGATGTGCAAGCACGGAATCGCCCTGCACCTTGTCCTTTTCAAAACGAATATGCCCGGGTGTACTGACATTTTTCAATACGAAGCTCTCGGGCGGTGTCGGGAACAGACCCGGACTCAACCTTCCGCCGACGAAAAGATCCGGCAGCCCGTCCTTATTAATATCCGCTGCCCGAACGCATCCTCCGCTGACCGTTTCTGCAGGCAAAGCATCTTTCAGCTCCCTGAAATGGCCGTGACCATCATTTTCAAAGATCCTGTCCTGGTAATTTTTACTGTTAAGCGGATAGTCTGCGCCGCCGCTGACCAGGTAGAGATCCAGGTCCCCATCCCCGTCGGCATCGAAAAAAAGCGCGTCGGTATTGGTAAAGCTCTTATCCAGGTTCCATGGCTGGTCCGGAGCGGGTACAAATTTCCCATCCGATACCTGCAGGTATAACCGGCTGTCGAAACCTGCCGAACCCCCGATAAATAAATCCTCCCTCCCATCCCCGTTCACATCTCCCTTTGCCAGGGAAGGCCCCGTCCGCGAGATCTGGTAAGGCAATAAAGGCATTATTTTAAAATCGACCGTAGCCGCCTGCTGATGCGTATAATCGATGCCCGAACTCGCCGTGACATCTGTAAATAAGGGTTGCCTCTGCTGCCCGACGGACGACCGGTCGCCCTCCGCCCCCCCCGGAAGAGCATCCTTTTCCCGGATGACCAGGAGCGTATCGGCACGTAGGTTTTCGAGCCTGGAAACCTTTCCGCCCGGCCATTTGACCTCCAGGGATCTGACCATACTATCCACTCCCAGCCCGATATGCATGACGGGATCTACCGAGGACTGGAAGCCCCGGCTGGTATATTGCTCCTGCATCTGATGTCCATGCGCCGCATCCACATATACTTTGGCGCCGATGCCATCGGTGTTTTTATTGTCACCGGCCAGCCTGAGACGCAGATAATGGGCATGCGTCCCTTCCGATGTATTGTTCCGGTAGATCGTTGCCTTGTCATTGAGATTATTGATCACCAGGTCCAGGTCCCCGTCATTGTCAAGATCCACATAGACCGCGCCATTGCTTACGGATTGATGGGTGAGCCCCCATTCCTTCGATGTGTTGGTAAAGCTCAGATCATGATTATTCCGGTACAGGTAATTATTCAATTTGGTGGAGGGCATTTTCTTGACGAGTTCCCACATATCTTCCTTATCCGCACCCTTCCCGTTATAGTTGTTGGAGTAACCCGAGGTATATTTCACGAAGTCCAAGTTGGTCATATCCCTTAAAATACCGTTGGAGATAAAGAGATCCTTCCATCCATCGTTATCGAAATCGGCGAATAGCGGAGACCAGCTCCAGTCAGTGGCCGAAATACCCGCCAGTTGACCTATTTCACTGAAAACGGGAGAGCCTGACGCATCATTGCCATTGTTTAGTTGGAGTGTATTGCGCATCTGCTGGTGCTGGAAGCCCTGCTGGGCGCGCAGGGTATACTTATCATAGTTATTTCCGCCCCGCAATAGCTTCTGCCGGTGGTTGTCTTCAGGAAGCATGTCCAGTACTACAATATCCGTCTTGCCATCATTATTATAATCGGCGATATCGGAACCCATGGCAAATTCCGAAATATGACCCGCCGCCTTACCAAGCACCTCATGGAAACTTCCATTATGATCATTCAGGTAGAGAAAATCCCTTTCATCGTAGTCATTGGTGACATAGATATCGGGCCATCCATCATTATTTACATCGCTGATAGCAACGCTCAGCCCGAAATTGAGTCCGCTACCGTCTATATTCGCCGCTGCGCTGACGTCGGTGAAGTGGTTGTTCCCGTCATTGCGATAGAGACGGTTACCGAATTTGGGATTGCGGGTCGACCTCAGCTTGTCGGTATTGAAATCGGGGTTGAAGAACATATCCCCGTGATTTACCATGAACATATCCAGATCGCCGTCATTGTCCATATCGAAAAAAGCGACCGTCGTGGTGAAAGTACCGGGGGCGTCAAGGCCATATTTTTTGGCGCTTTCCGTAAAATGAGGATACCCGTCCTTCAGACCGTCATTAATATATAGCTCCTTGGTCCGGTCGGTATCGCTGCCAGGCCCGGAATAACAGACATAAATATCCAGCAACCCGTCACCATTGACATCTGCCATCACGACACCCGTCCTCCACTTTGTTCGCGCGCTGAAACCCGCCTTATCCGTCACATCTTCGAACTGGAAATTGCCCTTATTCAGGTACAATCGCAAAGGCACCCTATTCCCGGAAAAAACCAGGTCGGGTAATCCATCGTTATTCAGATCGCCTGCTGCCACCCCTCCTCCGTTATACAGGTATTCATAGGTCAGGATATTATAATCCTTATCCTCTGAGATCGTATTGCTGAAATCGATATGTGATTGGGAAGACGGCACTTCGGTAAACAATGTGTCCTTGCTGGCTGAGCCGCCTTGACGGCAGGAAACAGAAAACACAAGGAGGATCACTACCCAAGATTGATCCAAGGCTGAACGTATATGACAGAGTCTGCTAATCAAGAGTTTGACCTGTTAAGTTTTGGTTTGCAAAGCTAGATCATTGACCTCTCCCGATTTACAAAAGAGGTGTTTTATTTCTATTATCAATCAATTCAATAGGAAGAAGCGGTCAAATATACTCAGAATTATATATATCCGGAATTTTTAGTCAACCCCCCCCTGGCACCAGCCCCCGAGGCGGCAGAAGGAAGTGATCGA